>NZ_JBHVWW010000051.1:3984-65095 GCF_042882025.1 Kitasatospora sp. NPDC058243 | reverse complement strand
GAGTAGGACGCCGCCGAACAATCATTCACAGAGAACCCCCATCCGGGAAACCGGATGGGGGTTCTCTGCATTTCCGGGGCTTTGGGACTTCAAGGCCTCAGAGCTGGAGCTTGAATCCGACGTGCGACGGGACGAAGCCGAGCTTCTCGTAGAAGCGGTGGCCCTCGTTGCGGGTCCACGCAGACGTAGCCGAGGCCGCAGGTGTGGCGGACAGTGACGTGGGGGCGGTCATCGTGCCGTACGGGCGGGTGTGGCTGGCCGGCCTCAGTGGCGGCGCGGCCGGGGCCGTGGGCGTCGAACAGGGGCTTCAGGAGGAGGGGTTACAAGGTCTCGGTGTCGGGCCCTGTGGTCCCTGTAGGCCCTGCGCCGGTAGGCCCCGCCCTGCGAATCGGCCCGGGCCCGCTTGGCGGCCGTCCGGGTACGGCGAAGGCCGTTGGCTCCCCCATGGGGGAGCCAACGGCCTTCGCGTGGTGGTGCCGGTTGACCGTCAGCCAGTCAGCTGTGCGGTGTAGGTCCACCGCTGGTTGGCCCCGCCGTGGCAGTCCCAGATGTCGAGCTGGGTGCCGTTGGTGGTGGTCCAGCCGGGGAGTTCCAGGCAGCGGCCGGACTGCGGGTTGAAGAGGCTGCCGTCGTAGCGCCGCAGCCACTGCTGGCCGCCCTCGGCGGGGTTGCAGTCGCGCAGGACGACCTTGGCCCCGTTACCGGAGGCGTTGTCCTGAGTGCCGACGCACTTGCCGTTGATGGTCATGGTGTCGTCGGGAGTGAAGGTGAAGTGCTGGTTCGCTCCGTTCCAGCAGTCGTAGATGGCGATCGTCGCACCAGCTGAGCCGCCACCCCAGTCGTCGACGCACTTGCCGTAGGCGTAGGCGCTCTGGACGTGGACGCTGGCGTTACCGGTGGCGAGGTTGTTGGCCTGCTGGTCGGTGACGGCATACGGGTAGAGCCGCACGTCGCTGACCGCGCCGTCGAGTCCGGCGGCGTCGGGGAGCTGGTGCGTGGTCTCGGCGCCGATGGTGATCGGGCCGTCGGCCGTCCAGCCGTGCCAGTCGGCGTCGACCTTGGTGGTGCCGACGGCCTGCCCGTTGACGTAGAGGGTGATCGCCTGGGTGTCGGCGTTGTAGGTGCCGACGAGGTGGGTCCAGACGCCGACCTGGGGCGCTGCGGTGTCGTTCACCGTGTAGTACTTGGCCGGCGGGTAGCGGTCCTCACCGGCGAGGGTGAACGACCAGCGGCCGAAGGAGGAGGAGTACTGGAGGTAGAACGGGCTCCGCTGGTTCCCGGTCTGGGAGACGATGGTCCGGAAGCCGTTGGTGTTGTTGATCTTCGCCCAGGCCGCGACGCTGTAGCTGCGGGTGGTGTCGATGCCGGGGCTCTGCTTGGTCTTGTAGTAGCTGCTGCCGTTGAGGGCAGTGGCCGCGCCGGCGACGTTGTTGTGGTCGGCGGTGCGGGTGGGGGCGCCGCTGGGACTCAGCGGGTTGTTGATGCTGCTGTCGACGACCTTCTCGGTCCTGCCGTCCATGGCCCACCAGCTCGGGGCGGCGGCGGCACTGGCGGCGTTCTGGGGACCGGCGTCCCAGGTGAAGGTGGGATTGGTGGGGTCGCCGCTGCGGTGTCCCCACCAGATCTGGATCTGCCCGTCGGCGTTGCGGCCCCAGAGGGTGGGGGCGCCGTTGCCGGTCAGGTCGCCGTCGGAACCCAGGACGGGCCACGTCGTGGCGGAGACGTTCCCGATCGGGACGGCGGCGGAGATCGCGGTCACCGTGGGCACGCTGATCGGGTTGCCGAAGTCGTCCCGGACGGGCTCGCCGTTGTGGGTCGGGGCGTAGGTGCCGGTGGTGAAGGTGTAGGCGCGCAGATCGCCGGTGGCGCGGTTGCGGGTCCACAGGCCGGGGTGTCCCTGGCCCGCCCAGTCACCCGGGGTGAGAAGGTCGATGTCCTTCCAGCCGGAGGCCGCCAGTTGCACGGGGGCGCCGAGCGTCTGGGCGCCGGTGGCCGGGTAGAACCACAGGCCGGCGTCGCTGCCGTTGCTCTCGACCGTCAGCAGGCCGGTCTGGTTCTTGAACTGCAGCTTGGTGTCGAGGTCGCTGTGCGCGGGGTCACCGAGCGAGGCGACCTGCAGAGTGGTGGACCAGTCGGCGGCGTACACTCCCGGCGCGCACTGCGGCGGCGGGCTGTCCGCGTCGCTGCAGTTGGGCTTGGTGAGCACGGCCTTGCTGTCGAAGCGGCCGGAGTAGCCGGTGTTTCCGGGGTTGCCGTAGAGGTAGATGTCCTTGTCGCCCGCCGGGTGGACGATGAGGTCGTCGACGTTCTTGCCGCCGGTCAGGGTACCGCGGTGGGTGAACTGGACGCCGTTGGTCCAGCTGCCGGTGGGGGAGTCGGCCGGCAGCGCCGCCAGAGCCGCGGTGGGACTCTTGGCGAGGGAGTTGCCGGGCACGTTGTACGCGCGGAGGTTGCCGACCCCGTCGTAGGTGACGATGTCGGGAGCGCCGTCTCCGGTGATGTCGCCGAAGACCGGCGGCGGGCCGTCGGGGTTCCACGGCACGTAGAAGGCGTACTGGGAGACGGGGGAGACGTTACCTGCGTCGTCCTGGGCCTGGATGAACAGGACGTTGGTGCCCCAGCGGCCGGCCATGACCGGAATGCCGCCGGTGGGCATGGCGCCGCCGCACTGCCAGCCGGCGCCGGCAAGCTGCGGGTCCCAGCTCCAGCGAAGGCACTTCACCCCGGAGGCGACGCCGCCGTTGGGGGTGGGATCGGTGAGGGTGACGGGGACGTACCCGGTCTGCCAGGTGCGGATCTTGGTGGTCTGCCCGTTGCCGGAGGGCGGGAACTGGGTGGCCAGTGCGCCGTCGGAGAGCTGGTCGTAGACGCCGGGAACAGAGACCTGCGGAGGAGTCAGGTCGACACCGAAGCGGCAGGTGGGGGTGGAACCGGAGAGACCGACCAACTGGTCGCTGGCCATGATGCCGTAGCCGTAGAGGTGACCGTCCTTGATGACGTTCGGGTTGACGGTGAAGGCAGCGTTGCCACCATTGTTGACGAGGGGTGAGTAGCCGCTGTCGACATCGGGAACGCCGGAGACGGTGTAGTCCCAGATGTGGGACCAGGAGTAGAGCTGCCCCTGGACGGGGCTGCTGACGGTGGCGTTGAGGGTGACGGCGCCGTTGAGGTCCGAACCGGCACCGAGCCAGCCCCAGTTGTCGCCGTTGCAGCCCTGGGTCTGGCGGGCGGGGTCGACGGTGTGGGGGACCGGGTAGGTGTACGGATTTGTCGGGGTGTTGGGGGTGCGGTCGTAGGTGACGGTGAGCGTGGCGCCGTAGTCGAAGCGCTTGAACGCGTAGGCGTTGTTCTCGTCGGAGGCCTGGAGTCCGAAGGTCAGCCAGGGCTCGTTGACCCACTGCGCCACGGTCGGGCCGGCGTTCCAGAACGTCACCGGGACGTTGTCATGGCAGGCGCCGCGGCCGGAACCGGCGACCTGGGCGGTCTCGATCGGGCCGCCGACCGGCTGGGGCCGGTTGCTCCAGTTCGTGCCCGTGTTGATGGGGCGGTCGACGAGGTAGAGGTCGACGCCGTAGGTCTTGTTGCAGTCCCAGTCGGCGGAGATGTACTCGGCGAAGTCCAGCCGCGCGGAGTTGATCGCCGCGCCGTTCAGACCGCGGGTGTCGATCTGGAAGTAGGCCCGCTCGATGTCGGCCGGGTTGCAGCTGGGCGCGCTCGGGTAGCTGCCGCACTTGCCGACGCCCAGGTGGTCGCTGTCCGCCGGGCCGTTGACGTTGTAGTGCGTAGCGCCGGGGTGCGCGGACTGGACGAAGGTGGAGCCGTAACTGCCGTTGACCCAGGGGATCCAGGCCGGGTCGATGAAGTACGGCGCGGTGCCCGTGGCAAGGATGTCCTGGTCCGGGGTGACGTCGATGCCAGAGGACGTGGTGGCCACCGGCATCGTCGCGACCTTCGCGCCGGCGCCGGGGCTCTCCGGGGTGCTCACCGAGGGGACCACCTCGCGGCCGCCCGCGCCGGAGGAGGCGCTGGGGGCCGGTGACGGCGAGTGCGTCGTGTCGGCTGCGGGCATGGCCGCGGCCGCAGCGCGGAAGCTCGCGGCCTTGACACCCGGAGTGCTCGTCCGGGTGGCGTCGGCGGAGGCCGTCGGCGCGCCGGCGGCGGGGGTACTGTCCCACATCCGGGGCGCGGGTGCGTGCCAGCGGGGACCGTCGGCGGCGGAGGCCGTCAGGTCGTGGTTCTCGTCGGACGTGATGGTGACCCCGTCCGTGACGGTGCCGAAGTGGAGGTTCTTCAGCGCCGGGTCCGCCGCTGCCTTGGCGGTCTTGACGATCAGTACCGTGCTGACGCTGCCGGCCTTTCCGACCGTGACCTTCAGATCGGTGTCGGCTCCGAGGACCGCCGGGTAGAGCAGGCTGTCGCCCTGGACCTGGGGTGCGGGCAGCGGGAACGGTGCGGTCAGCGCCAGCCTCTTCCCGTCCGTGCTGGTCATGGTGGCCAGCGGCCCGTCACCGCCGCCGGACAGGACCACACCGGACGGGGTGGCCTTGGGGGCGAAGCCGCCGCCCGGTCGCGCGGTCAGGGTGGCGTCCAGCGGGCGCCATTGGCCGTCGGCCTTCATCCGCTGCTGCTGCGGGTGGCGCGACTCCTGCAGCCGGCCGTCCGGGGTGGCGTAGGTCTCGGTGAACTCGGTGGTCAGACGGTCGATCAGGACGCTCTTGCCGGTCGCCTTGGCCTGGGCGAACGCGGTGTCATCCGCCGGCCGGTCCTTCGGGCGGTCCTTGGCGTGTGCGGCATCTGCGGCCGCCATGAGCTCGGTCAGGGTCTTGCTGTCGGTCCCGCTCGGCGTGGTGCCGGCGAAGGCGGGCATGGCGGAGGACAGGGCGAGGACGAATCCGGTTGCGGCGGCGGCGAAGCGCAGCCGAGACACGGCTCGCCCCCGGGTTCTCGAGTGTTCTCTTGGTGGGCGTTCGGGCATGACGGGGCCTCCCCCGGAAGTGATGGTTGGTGCGGACACCGCCGGGATCGGGCAATGCGCACAGGACATGCGGAATTTCGCCCAGGAAGTGAAGGTTCGTCAAATCATTAACAGGGCGGTATGTCCCTTTAGCGGGGCTGGCTGGCGATTTGTCGGTCAACGTGATGTATGCCACTTACAAAAAATTGATCTTGGGCTCGACGGTGATGTGAACGAGTTCGTAGTGTCGCCGACGTTAATTTCGGCTGTTCCATGCCCAGAGGCATGGTCAATTCCCTTAGGGGGCAGTGGTGGCGTCCACCCGTCGTGCTCGATCAACCAGGGGAAGAACCGCCCAGCGGGCGAGAAAACCCAGAACAGCACTGCTCAGCGCACTGGCTATGATGGCGGGACTCGTCGTGCCGGCGGCTGGGGTTCCCGCATTCGCCGTCGGTTCGGACGAGAACAGGATCTGGTCCCCGACGACCACTCAACTTCCTTCCACGCCATCCGTTCCCGGGCAGGACGCGAAGCCCGGATCTCAGGTTCCGGTACGAATTGCGACTCCTGACTGGGTGCCGCCAAAATCCCCGGCGGTCCCCCCTCATGGTGCGTCCACTGTCGAGCTGGCGGCTGCACCGTCGGCCGGCAGTCGGGCGGCCCGGCTGGACGAGGCCGGCCAGACCGTGATCGAGCCCTCCGCCGGCGCCTCCACCAAGGCAGGCGCCCTCCCGGTGTGGCTGGCGCCCGTGGCCGCCGACGGCCGGGCGGCTACACAGAAGGACGCGCCCGTCGAGCCCGGCGCCAAGTCCTCGGTGCACGTCGAGGTCACCGACGCGAAGACCGCCGCGTCCGCGGGATCGCGCACCAACCTGGTGGCGCTCACGCCGACCGACCCGTCGAACGCGTCCAAGCTGCGGGTCAGCCTGGACGCCTCCGCCTTCGGAGCCGGGCTCGGCGGCGACTGGTCCCAGCGCGCCCGCCTCTACACCCTGCCGGCCTGCTCCCTGACCACCCCCCAGGCTGAGGGCTGCCTGGAGCGCAAGCCCGTCGAGTCGCACTACGACGCCCAGACCGGGAAGCTGGTCGCCGACGTCGATCTGCCAGCCGCCGTTGCCGGCCCGGCCTCCACGGCCGCGGCCGCCCCGAAGGCAGGCGTGACGCAGGCCGTGTTCCGCACCGGGCTCACCGCCGGCGCGGCCGCACCGACCGTGCTCGCCGCCGACGCGCCCGCCACCGGCGGGGCCGGCACCTACAGCGCCACCAACCTGGCACCCAGCCAGTCCTGGACGGCCGGCGAGGCCTCGGGCGCGTTCAGCTACAGCTATCCCGTGCAGGCGCCCCCGAGCATCGGTGGCGGCGCGCCGAATGTCGCCCTGGGATACAGCTCGACCGCGGTGGACGGCAAGACCTCCTCGACGAACTCCCAGGCCTCCTGGATCGGCGACGGCTGGGACTACAGCCCGGGCTTCGTCGAGCGCTCCTTCCGCCCGTGCGCGAAGGACGGCATCACCGGTTCCGGCGACCAGTGCTGGGGCGAGGCCAACCTCACCCTGTCCCTGGCCGGCCACTCCGGCGAACTGGTGCCCGACGACGCCTCGTGCCCGAAGACGGCCGGCCCGGACGAGTGGTCCAGGTGCACCTGGCGGCTCAAGACCGATGACGGCAGCAGGATCGAGTTCCTGACCGGCGCCACCAACGGCACCTGGAACGGCTCGTACATCAAGCTGACCGACGCCGCCGGTGCCGCCTACTACTTCGGCTTGAACCACCTTCCCTCCGCCACCGGCAAGCCCACCACGATCGGCCCGGACACCAACTCCGCCTGGACCGTTCCGGTGTACTCGCCCAACAGCGGCGACCCCTGCTACGACGCGGGCAAGGGCAAGGACTCCTGGTGCCAGACCGCCTGGCGCTGGAACCTCGACTCGGAGGTGGACGTCTACGGCAATCTGACCACCTACAGCTACACGCCCGAGACCAACTACTACGCGCGCGGCGGCGGCCAGAACCGGGGCAAGGGCACCAACACCGCCTACACCCGCGGTGGCGTCGTGGCCTCGATCGGCTACGGGCAGCTGCTGTCCGACCAGCTGAACGCCAACGGTGGCTACCAGCCCGCCGCCCGGATCGACTTCGACTCCGGCGAGCGCTGCGTCACCGGCGCCGCGGCCTGCGACCCGGCCCAGCGCACCGCCGCCAACGCGGCGAACTGGCCCGACGTCCCGCTGGACAAGCAGTGCGCGCAGAACGACGTGTGCGCCAACTACGGGCCCAGCTACTTCACCACGAAGTGGCTGAACACCATCACCACCCGGATCCGCTCCGGCAACGGCTACCGCGACGTCGACTCCTACGCGCTCAACCACGTCCTGAAGCTGGTCCAGAACAGCACCGAGAACACCGCGGTCCCGTGGCTGGCCTCCGTCCAGCGCACCGCCAAGGACGAGTTCAACGGCCAGAAGCCGTTCACCCTCCCGGCCGTCACCTTCGCCGACGTCCTGCTACCCAACCGGGTGGACGGCGCGGGCCCCTCCCGCCCCGCCTACAACCGGCCGCGCATCGCCTCGGTGACCACCGAGACCGGCGGCGCCATCAACGTCGACTACTACCAGGCGTCCTGCTCCCGCACCGCCGGGGTGATGCCGACGTCGGCGGACGACAACAAGCTCGGCTGCTTCAACGTCAAGTGGTACCAGCCCAACTCCACCGCCGACAGCAACCCGGTGGACGACTGGTTCCTGCGCTACCCGGTCAAGACGATCACCGTCGACCCGCGCTCCGACCTCGTCAAGGGCGCGCTCCCGCAGACCACCACGTACACCTACGGCGACGCCGCCTGGCACCGCAACGACGGCCGGTTCGTCGAGGCGAAGGACCGCACCTGGGATGACTTCCGGGGCTTCGCCACGGTGACGACCGTGATCGGAACCGGCAAGGACGGCGTCCAGGGCCAGAAGTCGACCACCTACCACCAGGGCATGGACGGTGACCTCACCGCCTCCGGCGCCAAGCGCTCCCGGACGGTCGCCGGCCCGATGAGTGGACCGGTCACCGACAGCGACTGGCTCTCCGGCCAGGTCCTGGAATCGGACACCTACGCCCAGGCGGGTGCGACCGAACCGGTCGCCTTCAGCGTCAGCACCAGCTCCGGACCGGCCACCACCGCGACCCACGTGCGCGGTGACGGCCTGCCCGACCTCGTCGCCCGCTACACCTCCACCAGCAGCGTCGTCACCGCCAAGGCCCGTAAGACCGACGGCACCTGGCGCACCACCACCGACACCACCACCACCGACCCGGCGCACGCCAACCGGCCCGTCACCGTGCTCAACCAGGCCGAGGGCACCCCGGACGTCTGCGCCCGCACCACGTACGCCACGGGCACCGACCCGATCATGACCGTGCTGGTCTCGGAGGCCATCTCGGTCTCCGGCCCGAACGCCTGCACCGCCGCCCCCACGGCCGCCAACACCCTCACGGGTTCGCGGACCGTCTTCGACGGTGCCGCCTTCGGCAGCGCCGGCGCCAAGGGCGAAGCGAGCAGCATCCAGGTCCTGGAGAAGTTCGACGACTCCGGCAAGGCCCAGTGGACCACCACCGGCCTCAGCACCTACGACACCTACGGGCGCCCGGTCACCGTGACCGACCCCACCACCACCGACTCCGCCCACCCGGGCGGCGCGGCCACCACCACGGTCTACAACTCCGCCAACCCCGGCGAGCTGCCCAACGGGACGACGATCACCTCGCCGGCCCCTGTCGGGGCTCCCGACGCGGCCTCCGGCCGGATCTCCACCGCGACCCTCAACCCCGCCCGGGCCCTGCCGATCACCGGCACCGACGCCAACGGGCGCACCGTCACCCAGGCCTACGACGCCCTGGGCCGCCTCACCGCCGTCTGGCTCGCGGGCCGGACGACCAGCGACAAGGCGAACTACACCTACAGCTACGCGGTCGGCAACGGTGCTCCCAGCAGCGTCACCTCCGGCCGCCTGCGCGCCAACAGCAGCTACGCCCAGTCCGTCCAGATCATGGACGGGCTCGCCCGCGTGGTGCAGACCCAGGCCGACCCGGCGATCTCCGCCTACCACGGCCGGATGATCACCGACACCTACTACGACTCCCAGGGCCGCGCCAACCGCGTCAACAACACCTACTACAACGACCAGGCCGGCCCCGCGACCACGCGGTTCGAGCCCGAGGACGCCAAGGTCCCGAACCAGACCTACAGCGTCTTCGACGGCCAGGGCCGTACCACCAGCGTCCAGTTCCGCGCCTACGGTGTCGCGCAGAACGCCACCACCACGTCCTACCCGGGCGCGGACCGCACCGACGTCACCCCGCCCGCCGGCGCCACCCCGACCACCACGGTCAACGACGCCCGCGGCCGCACGACCCAGCTGTGGCAGTACCGGACGCCCGTCGCCACCGGCAACAGCGCCGACGCGGACGTCACCAGCTACGCCTTCAACCCGGGGGGCCAGGAAGCCTCCCGCACCGACGCCGCCGGCAACACCTGGTCCTACACCTACGACCAGCGCGGCCGCCAGACCGGCGCCAGCGACCCGGACGCGGGCAACAGCTCCACCACGTACAACGCCGCGGGGCGCGTGGCCTCCAGCACCAACGCCGGCGGCCAGACCATCGCCACCGCCTACGACCTGCTCGGTCGCAGGACCGGTACGTACCAGGGCACGGTCAGCCCGGAGAACCAGCTGACCGGCTACGCGTACGACACCGTCGCGAAGGGGCAGCAGGACAGCTCCACCCGCTACGTGGGCGGGGCGAAGGGTGCCGCGTACACCAACGCGGTCGTGTCCATGGACATCGGCTACCGGCCGACCAAGACCACCCTGACGATCCCCGGCAGCGAGGTCGGACAGACCAGCCCGGTCACCTACACCACCAGCGCCAAGTACGACCCGATCACCGGGGCCAAGACCGAGGAGACCCGCCCGACCGTCGGCGACGTCTACTCCGAGACCATCGTGTACACCTACGAGGTCTACGGTCTGCTCTCGAAGTTCGGGGCGTACGGCGGCAAGATGTACGACCTCCAGTCGGACTACGACGCCTACGGCCGCAACATCCGCTCCACGATGAACCCGTGGGGCACCCAGGTCGTCACCACCGCCACCTACGACGAGCCGACCGGCCGCACCCTCAACCAGTACGTCGACAAGCAGACCTCGACCACCGGCACCGTCCAGAACACCACCTACGCCTACAACCAGGTCGGCCGCATCACCGCGATCCGGGCCATCCCCGACAACACACCGAGCGCCACCGACCTGCAGTGCTTCAGCTACGACCACCTCGGTCGGCTGAGCACCGCGTGGTCCGACACCGGACGCCTCGACCAGGCGCCCGACCCGGCGGTGGGCGGCCAGGGGGCCTGCACCAACTCCACGCCCACCAGCGGCGCCCAGGCGCCCACCCGCACCACCGTCGGCGGCTTCGCGCCCTACTGGCAGAGCTACCAGTACGACCTGACGGGCAACCGCACCCAGCTCGTCGTGCACGACGCCGGCGGCGACACTGCCAAGGACACCACGGTCACCCAGACCTTCCCGTCCACCGGCACCCGCAACGCCCCGACCAGCGCGCCCAACAGCGGTGGCGGCACCGGCGGGCCGCACGCCCTGCTGAGCTCCACCAGCAGGACGGGCAACAACGCGCCCACCACCAGCACCACCCAGTACGACGCGGCCGGGCGCACCACCGCCATCACCGACACCAACGGCACTGCCAAGCTCACCTGGAACGGTGAGGACCGGCTGGAGTCGCTGGCCAAGACCGACGGCGGCACCACCACCTACCTGTACGACGCCGAGGGCAACCAGCTCATCCGCCGCAACCCCGGCAAGACCACCATCAACATGGGGGCCGACGAGCTCACCGTCGACACCAGCACCACCACCAAGCAACTCGCCGGCGCCCGCTACTACGACATACCCGGCGGCACCACCCTGGTCCGCCAGGGCGGCGGCAGGCTGACCTACCAGATCGCCGACCACCACGGCACCGGCGTCCTGGGCATCGACTCGGCAACTCTGACCGAGACCCGACGGCCCAATGACCCGTTCGGCAACCCCCGGGGCACCCAGCCGAGTACCTGGGCCGGAGACAAGGGTTTCGTCGGCGGTACCAAGGACGACGTCACTGGACTCACGAACCTCGGGGCCCGGCAGTACCAACCGACCACCGGGCGGTTCCTGAGCCTCGATCCCATCCTCGACCGGGCCGATCCCCAGCAGTGGAACGGCTACGCGTACGGCGACAACGATCCCGTCAACCGTGCGGACCCCAGCGGTCTGTTCTCCATCGTCGACTTCATCAAGCCGCTCATCATCGCGGTCGCCACTGCGGTCGCCTCGGCCATGGGCTGGGCCATCCCGAGCGCTAAACCCGTCTCCCCGAACGTCGTCTCCGTCCCGGCGGTCGACCAGGCGGAAGAGAGCGCACAGCGGGCCGAAGCCGCGAAGCAGAAGGTCGAAGCGGCGCACCACAAGGAGAACCAGGCCAAGCAGAAGGTGATGGGCGCCGGCAAGCAGCTGGCCAAGATCGCCGCCGACGAACTCGGCATCACGGACGCCTTCGACTGCGTCACCAAGGGCGACCTCGGCGCCTGCGGCGAGACCGTGCTCAACGTCGCCACCAGCCTGATCGGCGGCGGTCCGCTCGCCAAGCTCGCCAAGAAGTACGCGTTCCATTGGGGCAAGGCCTACGAGCTCGCCAAGACGATCAAGCGCCTCGCCAACGAGCTCTACGACGGCTTCAAGGCCTGGCGCACGGAGTCCAAGGCCGCCCGCGAGGCCGAGCAGGCGGCCGAAAGCTGCCTCACCGGAGGGAAGAAGCACAGCTTCAAACCCGACACACCCGTCCTACTCGCCGACGGCAGCAGCAAACCCATCAAGGACGTGAAACCGGGCGACGAAGTCCTGTCGACCGACCCGCAGACCGACAGCACCAAGGCCGAGGCCGTCGCCGCCACCATCGTCACTCCTGACGACCGGCAGTTCACCGACCTCAGCCTCAGCACGGACGCGAAGCCGGCCGTCACCCTCACCTCGACCCAGCACCACCCCTTCTGGGACGAGACCACCCAGCGCTGGACCAATGCCTCCGACCTCCACGCCGGCGACCGGGTCCGCGCGGCCGACGGCACTTTCCTCACCGTCCAGGCCATCCGCAACTACGAGACCGATCCGCAGGAAGCTCGCGACCTGAGCGTCGCCGAACTCCACACGTACTATGTGCTCGCGGGGGCCACTCCGGTCCTGGTACACAACTGCGATATTTCGATGGATGAGGCCGTCAACCGTGCCGTTGCACATGTTGGTGACGATGCAACAGTGGTGCGGTCTGGAAGCGGCGGAGTTCAGTTCATGAGCGTGACGACCGGCGAGGACGGGAACGCGATCAGGAAGATTGCGCGGTTCGATGTGAACCCCGATAGTGCTCATGTCCAGAAACTTGGACCACATCTTAATCTGGAAACCCAGATCAATGGAAAGACGGTTACGAGTGGTCCGCTCAAGGATCCCCATACTCCTATCGATCCATCTACGATCCGGCCGGGTGACTACTGGCGGTAGACAACTTACGGAGGTGTGGCGTTGAAGGTCTTGCGCGAAGATTCGACCGGGGAAATGGAGCTCTCTGGAACTCGCTCCGAGCTGCTGGCCTTGGGCCGGGAGCTGCGGAGCGGTCGAGGAGAAATCCGCATTCCGAAAGCATCGAATCCATTCCCGTACGATAGGGCGTTGTCGCGGATCGAATTTCAGCAAGCGAGAGGGAAGGTTCGTATTTCTTCTTCGGGAGACGGCGAAGCTATGGAGGTTCAAGGCGAGCTAGATTCTCTTGCTATTCTTGCCGATAATATCGAAGCGTTCGCCTTGGGGGCGGATCAAGACGACCACCTCCATGTGGATTACTTTCCAGACCATGATTATCTGGTCGAGGGATCAGAGTCGCTGGTTGTCGGCATCGCTGGTGATGCACTCAAGTTGTCGTGAAGCGACTTTGGTGCAACTAATCCGGCAGTGAAATCGCTAAATTTCCGCGGCTTATGCAGCGGCCCCACCGGATCCATCCGGTGGGGCCGCTGTGGCGTCTGACGACAGTAGCTGACGGCAACGTCAGCGGACGGGCACCTCACGAAGCGATGGATCGTTGCCGTCTCCGGGCACGTTGGAGGTCTCGTTGGGGTTGTGGAGGGCGTTGCTAAGGGTGTCGCTGGCTTGGCGCTGGAGGAGGAGCCGGAGCCCCGGAAGCCGAGCATGTGCGCCCACTTCCAGAGCTTGGGGCCGGCAAAAACTCCTAGCGCTGGCCCAGGTTTCAGCAGGTGCGGATCATCTGCCGCACGTGCCGTTCTACGGCCAGGCGGGGCGGCGGGCGGGACTGGCTGGTACCCGGGCAGGTCCGGCACTCCACTGGCGCGCCGGTCTATGCGGACGGGGCCATTCCGTGCCCCTTGCGGTGGCGGCAGAGCAGGGCGCGGTCGAACCCGCCGGGTGATTCGGCGGACTTGGTGGCGTACTTGGCCGCGTAGGCGGCGGTCTCGCGCACGTCGAGCTGTTCGCTCCAGGTGAGTTCGCGTTCTCCCCCGCGACATCGGAGGTGGCGGTCAGGGTGACGTGCTCGGTAGCGGCTTCTATAGCACTGTGAGGACTTCGGCGGTCGCGTACCTGGGCGGCGGGGGGGGCTCGCTGCTATCTTCAGAGCCATCGAATCGGATCACGGTGTGGAAATGGACTGGGCTGCGCTTCTGGTAATCGGCCAGCTTCGCGAAGGAGACCCGCAGCACTGTGTGGGTAGCCTTCTGCGGGTGGCCGAACCGGACCGCGATCTCGCGTCGCAGGTAGATGTGAAGTGCACCTATAGTGTGGAGGCATGGGAGTCGAATATTATGCGCCCGCGTAGTTGTGTATCTTTGGGTCGAGCGGGGTGTCACGCGGCGCGTCTGTGAGTTTCCGTAACGGCAAGGAGGGCACTATGTGCAGAATGGCGCCAGTCGTACGAGAAAACCACCCGGACCATCGTTCGCGTCGAGCCCTGAGCATTGCAGTAAGGCCAGTCGTAAAGTCGGCAAAAGGGGCGATTGGCCTACGCAACTGGCGGCAGTGGCGACGGCAAAAACCACGGACTTAATCTCAAATTCAAGGGATTTGACGGGCTGTCAAATAATTAACGTCGACCCAAAAGTCCGGTAGAGGGGTTTCGTATAGCATGCATACTATATGCCAGAAGGTGTCGATCTGATCCTGGTGTACAACTGTCCGGCGGGCAGTGGTGAAGCACAGGCGCCAACATGGGCGGGCAGAAGATCTTTGGTCGAATGAGGATTCAACTGGCGACCGCGCCGTTTTCGGATGGGGTGAGGATGGCAAGGTCGTGCGCATCAGGCCTGGATCAAGGATGGATGGGCTTTCAGCGGTTGGCGTAAGGGGCTGAGGTTCCGCGGCACCGGAGGCGAGCATTCTGGAATCACACCACCGATCTACTACCCGAAGGGTGGCGGTCGCGGAGTGCCAGGTGCAGACGTTCCGGAGAGCATTCCTCCGGGCTATCTTCCGTAGGGAGTCCACATGAGTCGGAACGAACTATCCCGGCGAATCCTTCACGAGGCATTCCCTGAAGTGGATTCCAGCGATCCGGTCTCGTACTTCAGCGAGACGGGCGATGCGGTGCAGGCCTTGATGTACTCATGGCTCTACTGGCCGAACCTGGTGGAGATCCGCGGCGCCGTCTTTTTTGCGCTCTACGGGAATGACGAAGTTGAGATTGCGAACTGTCTGGCGACTCCGTCGGCCGACGGGCATCCGGATTGGCCTGCCATGGCATGGGGTCAAATGGTGGACAGCTACAACATCTTCGAGATCCCGCACCTCTTCCGGATGATGAAGGGGCCGTCCGAACTCGCTGCGGATGCTTGTCGGCAGCTCGGTGACGCTCTGGTCCAGACGTGGCAGGGGCGACTCCTGGCGGCGTATCCAGAGCGCCGCCTCACGGTGCGGATGATCGAGGGTGATGACTCGATGGACCTGAGGATCGAGGTCTCTCAGCTGACCCCGAGTCTCGTTCCACCGAAGGGCTGGGACGGGCAGCGAAGGGGAATCACTGTGACGTCGTGAAAAGGTCTCCGAACAACCCGTAGCCGGGTGTTCGGATCGATTCGGAAGATCGAAGGCGCCCCCCTTGCCCGGCACGTGAGTGCCGGGCAAGGGGGGCGCTGTTTTGCAAGGTTTACCGGGTGGGCGGGGTGACGATGGGGAACTTCGGGTCGGGGAGGGTCAGGGTGGCGAAGACGGCGTCGGCCGCCTGCTGGGCGTTCGCACCCGTCAGCGCGATGTGCCGGTCCTCGACGGCTTGGTCGAAGTTGTGCCGGAAGCCGGGGGTCTGGGCGAGGTCGTCGAGGGTTTGGCGGCTGAGGGTGATGGTGGCGTCCGGCACGTCGACGAGGCGGTCGCCGCCGGCCACGTAGACCAGGACGCCGTTGCGCAGGGTCGTGGTGCAGGTGTCGCCGGTGTCGGTGAACACCCAGTTCAGGGTGATCGGGAGGCGGTTCCGCTCGGCGGCCGTCGGCCCGTCCACGCTGCGGGCGAGGGCGGAGAAGTACTGGTCCAGGGTGGTGCTGCGGATCAGGTCGGCGGAGGTCTGGCTGGTGATCAGCGGCTGCGGGCCGTCGACGACCTCCCGGGCGCCGGTCAGGTAGGCGTTGCGCCAGGTCCCGTTGGCGCTGCCGTAGCCGAGTTGGGTGAAGTCCTTGGCCTGGAGCTCCTTGGCCCGGGTGACCTGCGGCTCGGCGAGCGGGCTGCCCGAGTCGGCGGCGGCGCCGAAGATGACGTGGTCGAGGAGTTCGGCGGCCCAGCGGAAGCCGTCCGGGGTGTCGGTGTCGTAGGCCCGCTGGGCCGCCGTGACGACGGCCTCGGCGCCGCCCATCGCCTCGACGTACGCCGCGCCGGCCTTGACGGGCGGGAGCTGCCACAGGTGGGCCGGGTTGCCGTCGTACCAGCCCATGTACCGCTGGTGGACCGCCTTGAGGTTGTGGCTCAGCGAGCCGTAGTAGCCCTGGTTGTACCAGTGGTCGTCCAGGCCCGGCGGGAGGGTCTCCAGCTCCTCGGCGATCTCTATGCCGGTGCGGCCGGCGTTGATCAGCCGCAGCGCCTGGTCGTTGAGGTAGCCGTACATGTCGCGCTGGGTGTTGAGGAATTCGAGGATGCGGGCGTTGCCGGGCGCGCTGCCCTCGCCCGCCTCGCTCCACATCGGCCAGTGGTGCGAGGCGAACAGGACGTCGGTCTCCTTGCCGAAGGTCTGGATCGCCTCGGTCAGGTACTTCGACCACGCGTGCGCGTCCCGCACCTGCGCGCCCCGCAGGCTGAGGATGTTGTGCATGGTGTGCGTGGCGTTCTCCGCGATGCACAGGGTGCGGGCGGCCGGGAAGTAGATGTTCATCTCCGCCGGGGCCTCGGTGCCCGGGGTGAGCTGGAACAGCATCTGCACGCCGGCCAGGTCGAACTGGTACAGCCCCGGCCGCCAGGGGATGGCGTAGGCGTCGCTCCACTGGTCCCTGGGGACCGCGGGGTGGGCGGGCCCGCCGATGTAGTCGGTCGGCGGGATGAGGGTCACCTCGCCGGTGGAGATGGTCGTGCCCAGGCCCGAACCGACCTGCCCCGTCGGGCTCTTGTCCAGCTGCGCCGCGTACATGTACTGCGCGCGCCGCGCCATCGCGGGGCCCGCGTAGACGTTCTCGCTGATCGCGTGCTCCAGGAAGCCCTCCGGCGCGACCACGGGGACGCCCGGCTCCAGCGGGTCGCCCTGCTCGGCGAACAGGCCCCGGGAACCGCCGAAGTGGTCGACGTGGCAGTGGGTGTAGACGACGCCCAGGACGGGTCGCTGCTCCCGGGTGAGCTCGGTCCTGTCCCGGAACAGCCGGAGCGCGGCCTGCGCGGTCTCGTAGCAGGCCAGCGGGTCGATGATGACCAGGCCCGCGTCGCTCTCGATGATCGTCATGTTCGACAGGTCGTAGCCGCGTACCTGGTAGATCCGGTACGCGGGACAGCTCGTGACGTGGAACAGCCCGGCGATGGCGGTGAGTTCGCCCTGCCGGTGCAGGCTGCCGTTGACCGTGGGCATCTCGGTGCGCAGGTCCGGCTGGAGGAACTCGTACGCGGTGAAGTCCCAGACCGCCTCCGACGGGTTCTTGCGGGACATGATGACGGGCACGTCCGGCGGGGCGATCATGAACCGGCTGGCGTCGGCGAAGTCCCGGCCGTCCTTCTCGTCGGCGATCCTGGCCGCCTCGGCGGCCTTCCGGTTCGCTTCGGCGATGGCGGGCGTGGGCTCGATGGGCTCGGTGTACTCGGGCGTTCCGGACATGGCGAAACCACCTCCATGGGTAGGTGAGGGAACCGCCGCACTGCGGCGGGGCAGTCGCGCTATGTGTGTATACGACTACGAACAAGGGGGTGATCGAGCCATTTCCTTGACCTGAACCTGTCGACAAATCGTTCGACGGTCGCGCCGTCCCAGGGCGCACGCACCCCCTGACGTGCGCTGTCGTGCCCGCCGTTCGAACCCGGGAGGGGGCGCCGGCCGTGATACCGGCGGAGGCCGGTCGGCGGTCGGCGGTCGGCGCGAGGACGGATGTGGGAGGACAGCGATGGCCTGGTACCAGGGGCAGAGCCGGATCACGGTGACGGCGGTGGAGGGGCAGTGGCCGCAGCGGGCGGTGGTGACGGTGCGCGGCGGCCGTCCGGTCGAGATTCCCGGGACGGTCGGGGCGAGCCACCTGGTGGACGCCGAGCGCTGGGAGCTCGACCTGGAGCACCGGCGCGAGGGCGAGTGGTGCCCCAACATCCGCGCGGTGCAGGGGCGCTGGCAGGAAGTCCGGGGCGTGCTGACGCAGCTGGTGCACAGCCGCAACCGGGACGGGGGCGGTGACCGCAGCGACCGGAACCTGGTGCTGCGGATCGAGCGCGTCGAACCGGGCGACGGCGCGCCCGTGGACGTGGCCGCGCAGGGCCGCGCCACCGCGCCGCGCACCTCGGCGGGCCAGTCGGCGGCGTCCGGGGCGTCGGCCCCGCGGACTTCGGCCGCGCCGGTGGGCAGGACGTCGACCACCTCGTCGGCGCCGACCGTGCGGACCAGCGGTTCGGGGGCCGGGTCCTCCGGGCCGGGCCCGGCCGCTCCGTCGCGCGCGGTGACGTCCACCGGTGTCACGGCGACCAGGCCCTCTACCGGCAGCTCCTGGCAGGGCTGACGGGCGTTCTGAGCTGACGGATGTCCTGAGTCCTGAGTCCGCCCGCGTTCCGGCGCGTGGCGGATCCGCTCGGCCGCCCCGCGCCCCGGGGCGGCCGATGTGAACCAGAGCATGCGTGAAACAGGGCACACGCGCACCACGGCACAAGCGCATCGGGGCACACGCGCATCAGAGCCCTCATTGATTCACTCACAACGCACCTGATCTATTCCGTCGCATTCCTGCACAACCGCCCCAGGCGTCAGGGGAATCACTCGGCTATTCCCCGCGGAAACCCGGCCGGGTGGCCGGGGGGATCGGGGTGTCACAGTTTCGGCCAAAGAATTCACACCCGTCATCAGGCGTTCCGGGCGTGGCCGTGAGTCACACCAGCGATTTTGCGGTTCCGATTCCGGGGAGAGTTGCTTTCCGTTCAATCGCCAGGGGTTGCGAGCGGGTGACCCGCCGTGAAGACTGTTCCGCGTTCGTCGTTCCGAGCGTTCGGGCCGTCAAGGTATTGCCCGGTCCTCGCGACGGTTGTGGCAGGTTCCGCACGGTGGCTGCGGGGAGGGATCGCAGGGGGGACAGGCATGCCGGGCGCAACGATCGCGCAGGTCAGGGCCGTCGGAGCGGCCGACTGGAGCGTTCGGGATTCCTGTCCGGCCCCGCCTGCGGGGTGAGGGCATTCGGCGGTCGGCCGTTCGCCGCGCACCGTTCCCGCCCGCCGTTCCCCCGTTCGCCGTTCCGGGGCGGCGTGGAATTCGGGTCGCATTCGCACCGTCCGGTCGGGGAGCGCCGAAGCGGCCGGGAACGGTTCCCCTCGGGTGGGTGCGGCGCCCTGGCAGGAGCCGTCGGGGATTCCCGTTCACACCCCGCCGGCCGTCATCGGCAGGGCTTCCGTCGATTCCCGTTGTTCCCGCGAGTCTTGAGTCGAGGAGCGCAGGTGGCAGGAAATTTCACGGCGTGCTCCACAGTAATCAGGAATTCATCCGCGGACGCTTGCCGCGCCCGCATCTGAGAACCAGTCAACGGGAGCTTCCGCCCATGCCGTACCCCAGTTCCGCGCCCGTCCGCGAGCGCGCGCCGTTCCTCTTACGCCGCGAACTGCAGCACCGGCTCGACACGCTCGCGCGCACCCACCGGGTGCCCGGCGCCCAGGTGGTGCTGGACACCGGCTCGGAGGTCGTGGCCCTGCACACCGGTGTGGCCGACGCCGCCACCGGTGCGCCCTTCACCGGGGACACCGTGGTGCCGGTGGGGTCGCTCACCAAGCCCTACACGGCCGCCCTGGTGATGCTCCTCGCCGACGACGGCGACCTCGACCTCGACGACCGGGTCGCCGATCACCTGCCCGAGCTCCGCCGGATGCCAGCAGTAACGATTCGCCAACTCCTCAGCCACACCGGCGGACTGCCCACCGGGCCGGACTCCGACGCCGCCGCCCGGACCACCGCGGCGCACTACCTGTCGTCCGTGTGCACGGCCGGGGACGCGCTCTTCCCGCCCGGGACGGACTTCTCCTACTCCAACGCCGGCTACGTCGCCGCCGGGCGCCTGGTGGAGACGGTGACCGGGATGCCCTGGCACGAGGCCGTGGCCGCCCTGCTGCTCGAACCGCTCGGCACCGTGCCCGTGTTCGTCGACGCGAGCGCACCCGCACGCCCGGTCGCCGCCGGGCACGCGCTCAACGCCGCGACCGGCCGGGCCCGGCCGGTCCGGCAGAACCTGGCCCCGCTGGAGGCCCCGGCCGGCGCCCTGCTGGCGAGCGCCGCGGACCTCGCCGCGCTCGGCGGCGCCCTGGTCGGCCGGGCCAAGGCCCTGCCCCCCGCCGTCGCCGAGGAGATGCGCCGCCCGCAGCCCGGCGCCCGGCCGGGTGCGCTCGCGGACGGCTGGGGCCCGGGGCTCGCCCTCTACCAGCAGGACGGCCGGTTGTGGTGCGGCCACGACGGCAACGCCATGGGGACCTCCTGCCACCTGCGGGCCGACCCGGACAGCGGCGTGGTGGTCGCCTTCGCGGGCAACTCCGGCACGGCCACCGCGCTCTGGCGCGAGCTCGCGGCCGATCTGGCCGAGCTGGCGGGTGTCCGGGTGCCCGCCGCGATCGCGCCCGTGGGCGCGGGCGAGCCCGCCCCCCTGCCCGAGTGCGCGGGCACCTACCGCAACGGTTCGATCCGGTACCGCGTCGAGCCCGCGGGCGACGGATCGTCCACGCTCTCCGTGGACGGCGACCTGCCGCTGCCCCTGCGCTGTTTCGCCGACCTCTCCTACGACCTGCTCGCCCCCGACACCGGCCGCCCCGAGCCGGGCGGGCGCTTCCACCGCGATCCCGCCACGGGCGTGATCGACCGGGTGCAGGTGTCCGGGCGCACGGCGCGTCGCGCCGACCCCGCCTGAGGCGCCCGGCCTCGTCCTGGCCGCCTGCGGCCCTCCCGCCGGCGCCGCTCCACCGGGCTCACCCCCGGCTCGTTCCGTTCCCCCGGCCCGGTTCCCCCCGGGCCCGAGGGCCGGCCCCCGCCTGCCCCGGCGCCCGCATCGCCTCCTCCCCGTCCGGAAGGACCTTCCGCCATGACCGACCGGCCTGCCCAGCCCGTGCGTTCGTCCGCTCCGCCGCAGGCCGGCGACACCCCTGGCGCCCCGGGGACCGGTGCCGCCCCGGGGAGCGATGCCGCCCCGCCGCCGGCGCACCGGACGCTCGACGCGCTGTTCGCCGCCCAGGTGGACCGCGCGCCGCACGCGCCTGCGGTGACCGACGGCCGGCGCAGCTGGACGTACCGGGAACTGGCCGACCGGGTCGAGCGCCTGGCCCGCGACCTCGCACGGCGCGGCGCAGGGACGGACCGGACGGTGGCGCTGGTCCTGCCGCGCTCCATGGAACTGGTCGCGGCGGAGCTGGCGGTCGCCCGGACGGGCGCCGCCTTCCTGCCCGTGGATCCGGCCTACCCCGCCGGGAGACGGGCGCTGATGCTCGCCGACGCCGCCCCCGCCGTCGTCCTGGACGATCCGGCCCGGGTCCGCGCGCTGCTGGAGACGGACCCGGCCGGCGCCGCAGACACGCCCGACACCGGCCTGGCGGGCCCGACCGGTACCGCGCTGCCGGGCCCGAGCGGGACCGACCACGCGGCGTACGTGATCTACACCTCGGGCTCCACCGGGACGCCCAAGGGCGTGGTCGTCACCCACCGGGGCATCGGCGGCTTCGCGGAGGCGGCCCGCGCGCACTACGCCGTGCGCCCCGGCGACCGGGTGCTGCAGTTCTCCTCGCCCAGCTTCGACGCCTCCGTCCTCGAACTGTTCATCTCCGTCCTGGCCGGCGCCACGCTGGTGATCCCCCCGCACGGCCCCTGGCTGGGCGAGGAACTCGCCGCCGTGCTCGACGAGCACCGCATCACCCACGCCCTCATCCCGCCGGCCGCCCTCGCCACCGTGCCCGGCGGCACGGGCCGCCACCTGCGCACCCTGATCGTCGGAGCAGAGGCCTGCCCCGCGGACCTGGTCGACCGCTGGGCGCCCGGCCGGCGCATGATCAACTCCTACGGCCCGACCGAGGCGACCATCGTCGCCACCTGGACCGGCCCGCTGACCGCCGGCAGCGGTACGCCCCCCATCGGCGGCGCGCTGCCGTACACCCGGGCGTACGTGCTCGACGCGGCCATGCGGCCCCAACCACCTGGCGTAGACGGCGAGTTGTACGTCGGCGGCGAGGGCGTGGCCCGCGGCTACCTGGGCCGCCCCGGCCTGACCGCCGGGCGCTTCGTCGCCGACCCCTTCGGCCCGTCCGGCGCCCGGCTCTACCGCACCGGCGACCGGGCCCGGTGGACGGCCGACGGGGAGCTGGAGTTCCTCGGCAGGCTCGACCGGCAGGTGAAGATCCGCGGCTTCCGGATCGAACCGGGGGAGATCGAGGCCGCCCTGCGGGCGCACCCCGCCGTCGACCAGGCCGTCGTCGTGGTCCGGGAGGACGAGCCGGGCCGCGAACGCCTGGTCGGCTACGCCACGCCCACCGACCCGCAGCACGCCCCGGACCAGGCGGAGCTGCGCGCGGCACTGGCCGCCACCCTGCCGGCCCACCTGGTGCCGTCCGCCGTCGTCGTCCTGGCCGCGCTGCCGCTCACCCCGCAGCACAAGATCGACCAGCAGGCGCTGCCCGCGCCCGCCCGCCCCGGGGCGGCCGGACCCGTCGCCCCGCGCACCGGGCGCGAACGCGCCCTGGCCGCCATCTGGGCCGAAGTCCTCGGCCTCGACGCGGTGGGCGCGACGGACGACTTCTTCGACCTGGGCGGCGACTCGATCCTCGCCGCCCGGACCCTGGCCCGGGTCGCCGAGCGGCTGGGCGTCCGCCTCACGCTCCGGGACGTCTTCACCGCGCGGACGGTCGCCGCCTTGGCCCCGCTGGTGGACGAGCGGCACACCGCCGCGCCGCCGGAGCCGATCCCGCCCGCCCCGCGCGAGGAGCCGCTGCCGCTGTCCAGCGCCCAGCGCCGCCTGTGGTTCCTCGACGACCTCACCGTCGGGGGGACGGAGTACAACACCGGCGTGGCCCTGCGGCTGCACGGAACGGCGGACCCGGAGGCCCTGCGCCGGGCCCTGGGCCGGCTCGCCGCCCGCCACGACTCGCTGCGCACCACCTTCGCCACCGTCGACGGGCAGCTCGTGCAACGCGTCGCGGCGGCGGGCACCCTGCCGCTGCGCACCGCGGACGTCGGCGACCGGCCGGCCGGGGAGCGCGCCGAGGCGGCCGAACGGCTGCTGACCGAGGAGCTGAACCGGCCCTACGACCTGACGGACGGCCCGCTCGCCCGGGCGCTGCTGGTCCGGCTCGCCGCCGACGAGCACCTGCTGCTGCTGGCGCAGCACCACATCATCACCGACGGCTGGTCGGTGGGCGTCCTCACCCGTGAACTGGCCGCGCTCTACCGGGCGGAGGTCTCCGGCGAACCGGACGCGCTCGCCGCCCCCGCCCTCCAGTACCCCGACTTCGCGCGCTGGGAGCAGCGCCGGCGGACCGAGGGCGCCGGGGCGGAGGACGCGCCGGACCTCGCCTACTGGAGGCGGAACCTGGCGGAGCTGCAACCCCTGCAACTGCCCACCGACCGGCCCCGGCCCGCCCAGCGCACGACGAACGGCGCGGCGCACCGCCACCGCCTCCCGGCCGAACTGGTGGCCCGGCTGCGGCACCTCGCCGCGGGCCGCGGCACGACGCTGTTCACCCTGTTCGCGGGGGCGTCCGCGCTGCTGTTCTCGCGCTACTCCGGCCAGCGGGACGTGGCGTTCGGCACCGTCACCACCGGGCGCGACCGGCGGGAGCTGGAGGAGGTGACCGGCTTCTTCGTCAACACCGTGGTGCTGCGCGGCGACGTGGACGAGCGGGCCACCGTCGACCGGTTCGTGGAGAGCGTGCGCACCACCCTGCTGGACGCCTTCGCCCACGCCGCGGTGCCCTTCGACCGGGTGGTCGAGGAACTGGCCCCGCCCCGCGACCCGAGCCGCACCCCGCTGGTCCAGGTCATGGTCGTCCAGCAGAGCCCCACCACCCCGCCGCCCGCCGGAGGCCTGCGCTTCGAGGACCACCCGCTGCCCCGCCCGGCCGCCCGGTTCGACCTGGTGCTGGAGTTCACCCCGGAGGACACCGACGGCTGCGCGCTGACGGTGGAGTACAACACGGACCTGTTCGACGCCCGGACCGTGGCCCGGATGGCGAGCCACCTGCACCGCCTGCTGGCGGGCATGGCGGACGGCCCGCAGCGCATCCTCGCCGAACTGCCCATGCTCTCCGAGGAGGAGCAGCGCACGCTGCTCGACTCCTGGAACCCGCCCGCGCGCGGCGCCCGCGACCTCCCGGACACCGTGCTGCCCGTGCTGCCCGTGCTGTTCGAGGCGCAGACGGCCCGAACGCCCGGGCGGACCGCCGTCGGCTGCGGCCCGGTGCGGCGGGACTACGCGGAGGTCAACCGGCGGGCCAACCGCCTCGCCCGGCTGCTGGTCGCCCGGGGCGCGGGCCCCGAGCGGCTGGTCGCGCTGTGCCTGCCCCGCACCGCCGACCTGCCGTCGGTGCTGTGGGCGGTGCTCAAGTCGGGTGCGGCGTACCTGCCGGTGGACCCGGGCTACCCGGCCGAGCGGATCCGCTTCATGCTGGCGGACGCCGGGCCCGCGCTGGTCCTCGCCACCCGGGAGACGGCGGCCGCGCTGCCCGAGGGGTGGCCCGTCCTGCTGCTGGAGGACGGCGCCGGCCTCGCCCCCGACCCGGCGGGCGCTGATTCGGCGGACGCCGATCTCACGGACGCCGACCGCCTCCGGCCGCTGCTGCCGGAGCACCCCGCCTACGTCATCTACACCTCGGGGTCGACCGGCCGGCCCAAGGGCGTCGTGATCACCCACCGCAGCGTCGTCGCCCTCGCCCGCTGGGCGGCCGAGCGGTTCGGGCCCGGCGGGCTGGACCACGTGCTCGCCGCCACCTCGCTCAACTTCGACGTGTCGGTCTTCGAGCTGCTCTGCCCGCTGCTGGCGGGCGGCAGCGTCGAGGTGGTCGCCGACCTCGCCGCCCTCGCCGAGGAGCCGGCCCCGCGCCGCGTCGGCCTGGTCAGCGGCGTGCCCTCGGTGATCTCCCGACTGCTCGCCGGGGGCGCCGCCCCGGTCGACGCGGGCACCGTCGTGCTGGCCGGCGAGGCCCTCTCCGCCCAGGCGGTGGGCGACCTGCGGCGCGCCCTGCCCGGCAGCGCGATCGCCAACATCTACGGCCCCACCGAGGCCACCGTCTACGCCACCGCCTGGTTCGCCGGTGACCGGCTGCCGGAGCAGGCGCCGCCGATCGGCAGGCCGCTCGCGCTGACCCGGACGTACGTCCTGGACCCCGGGCTGCGCCCGCAACCGCCGGGCGTGGTCGGCGAGTTGTACCTCGGGGGCGGCGGTCTGGCGCGCGGCTACCTGGGCCGCCCCGGGCTGACCGCCGCCCGGTTCGTCGCCGACCCGTACGGCGTGCCGGGGGAGCGGATGTACCGCACCGGCGACCGGGTGCGGTGGAACGCCGACGGCGAGCTGGAGTACCTCGGCCGGATCGACCAGCAGGTCAAGGTGCGCGGCTTCCGGATCGAACTGGGCGAGGTGGAGGAGGCGCTGCGGCGCTGCGAGGGCGTGGCGGAGGCGGCCGCCACCGTCGCCGACGGCGAGGGAAACCGGCGCCTGGTCGGCTACGTGGTCCCCGTCCCGGGCGGCCGGGTGGAGCCCGAGGCCGTGCGCCGGGCGCTCGGCCTGGCCCTGCCCGACTACCTGGTGCCCTCGGCTGTCGTGCCGCTGCCCGCGCTACCGCTCAACCCCAACGGCAAGCTCGACCGGAGCCGGCTGCCCGACCCGGGGCCGGCCGTGCCCGCCGTACGCCACGTCGCCCCCCGCACCCCCGCCGAACAGGCGCTCGCCACCATCTGGGCGGAGGTGCTGCGGCTGGAACGGGTCGGCGCGGACGACAACTTCTTCGACCTCGGCGGCGACTCCATCCTCGGCATCCAGGTGGTGGCCCGCTCCCGGCAGGTGGGGCTGGCGGTGACCTCCGGGGACCTCTACCGGCACCAGACGGTCGCCGCGCTGGCCCGGTGCGCGGACGACGCCGAACGGCCGGCCGTGACCGCCCGGGTGGCCGCCACCGGGGCGGGCGTCCTGACCCCGATCCAGCGCTGGTGGCTCGACCGGGCCGCCGGGCGCGCCGGGCACTTCAACCAGGCGCTCTCCCTCCTGCTGGGCGCCGACGTGGACAGGGCGGCGCTGGAGGACGCCCTGAACGACGTGGTCGCCCACCACGACGCGCTGCGCTCGGCCTTCACGGCCGAGGCCGGTGAGCCCGACGCCGCAGAGCCCGAGGTCGGAGAGCCCCGCACCGCAGAGCCCCGCGACGGCGAGCCCGGTACCGGCCCCGGCGTGCGCTGGCGGATCGACGACCGGGCGCCCCGGATCCGCCTGGGCCGGCACACCGGCCCGGACGGCGACACCCCGCACTTCGGCCCCTTCGACCTGGGGGGCGGCGACGGCCCGCTGCTGCGCGCCGTGCTGCACGAGCGCGGTGCGGGGCAGCCGCCGGTCCTGCACCTGGCCGTCCACCACCTGGTGGTCGACGGGGTCTCCTGGCGGGTGCTGGCGGAGGACCTCGACACGGCCTACCGTGCCCGCCGCGACGGCCGGGACGGGGCGGCGGCGCTGCCGGCGAAGTCCTCGCCGCTGCGGCAGTGGGGGCAGCGGCTCGGCGCGTACGCGGCGGCCGGCGGCTTCGAGGACGAGACGGAGTACTGGGCGCGGGCCGTCCCCGCGCAGGACGGTGACGCCCCGGCGGACCCGTTCCCGGCCGACCTCGCGGGGGCCGACACCCACGCCTCGGCCCGCTCCGTCACCGTGCGCCTCGACGCCGCCGACACCGCCGCCCTCCTGCGCACCCTGCCCGACACCTACCGCACCCAGGCCAACGACGTGCTGCTGAGCGCCCTCGGCCGGGCCCTGTGCGGGGCGAGCGGGCTGGAGCGGGTCGTGGTGGACGTCGAGGGGCACGGGCGCGAGGAACTGTTCGCCGACCTCGACCTGAGCCGCACGGTCGGCTGGTTCACCACCCGGCACCCCGTCGCGCTGGCCGTGCCCGCCGGGGCCGACTGGGACGGCGTCCTCAAGCGGGTCAAGGAGCAGCTGCGCGCCGTCCCCCGACGGGGTCTCGGTTTCGACGCCCTGCGCCACCTGGGGCGCCCCGGCACGGCCCCCGACGCCCCGGCCGCGCGGATCAGCTTCAACTACCTCGGCCGGATGTCCTTCCCGCAGGACGCGGCCGGGCTCTACCGCGGCACCTTCCGGCCCCTGGAACTGGACGCCGACCCGCACGTCGAGCGCCCGCACGCCCTGGAGGTGGTCGGCCGGCTCGACGGCGACGCGCTGGAGTTCAGCTGGTTCTACTCCGGTGCCGTGCACCGGCGCGACACCGTCGAGGCCCTGGCCCGGCGCTTCGCCGCCGAGCTGGCCGACCTCGCGCGGTACGCGGCCCGCCCGGGCGCCGCCGGGCGCACCCCGTCCGACTTCCCGCTGGCCCGGCTCGACCAGGCGGCCGTGGACCTGATCACCGGCGACGACCCGGGCGCGGTGGAGGACGTCCTCCCGCTGACGCCGACCCAGTCCGGGATGCTCTTCCACGGCCTCGCCGAGGAGGACAGCGGCGCCTACTTCCAGCAGCTGGACTTCGTCCTGGACGGCGTGCCCGACCCGGGGCGGTTCGCCGCCGCCTGGCAGTGGGTCACCGACCGCACCCCGGTGCTGCGCGCCCACGTCCGCTGGCAGGAGGTGCCCGAGCCGCTGCTGGTGGTGCGGCGGCGGGCGGCCGTGCCGGTCACCCACCTGGACTGGCGCGAGCTGTCCGAGCCCGAGCGCCGGGGCCGGCTGGCCGAGCTCCTGGACCGCGACCGGGCCCGCGGGCTGGACCTGGCCCGGGCCCCGCTCCAGCGGCTGCTGCTCATCCGCCTCTCCGACACCCGGGTGCGCGTGCTGTGGTCCTTCCACCACCTCGTCCTGGACGGCTGGAGCCTCTTCCAGGTGCTGTCCGACGTGTTCGCCGTGCATGCCGCGCTGGCCCGCTCCGAGCCGGAGACGGGAGAAGTCCCGTCCGGCACCGTCCCGTTCGGCACCCTGCCATCCGGCACCGAGCCCTTCGGCACCGTCCCGTACGGCACGGTGCCGGAGCGCCGGCCCTACCGCGACTTCGTGGCCTGGCTGCGCGAGCGCGACCCGGCGGAGGCCGAGCGGCACTGGCGCGGGCGCCTGGCCGGGCTGGCCGAGCCGACGCCGCTGCCGTACGACCGCGAGCCGCGCCAGAGCCACCGCGCGGAATCCACCCGGGCCGTGCCGTTCACCCTGCCCGCCGCCGCGACCCGGGCGCTGGAAGGCCTCGCGCGCAGCTCCGGCCTGACCCTGAACACCCTGGTCCAGGGCGCCTGGGCGATCCTGCTGGGCCGTCAGGCCAACCGGGACGAGGTGGTGTTCGGCACCACCTCGTCCGGGCGGCCGCCCGAGCTGCCCGGCGTCGAGACGATGACCGGCCTGTTCATCACCACCCTGCCCACCCGCACGGCCGTGCCCTCCGACGGCACCCTGCTCGACTGGCTCCGCACGCTGCAACGGGAGCAGGGCGAGGACCGGCGCCACGGCTTCGTCCCGCTCACCCGCCTGCGGGCCGCCACCGTCCTCCCCGAGCAGACCGCCCTGTTCGACAGCATCGTCGTCTTCGAGAACTACCCGGTCGAGGACGACGCGGCCGCCGCGCACGGCCTGCGCCTGCGCGACCTGGACGGCATCGAGACCACCAACTACCCGCTCGCCCTGCTGGCCTATCCGGGGCCGGAGCTGGCCCTGCGGCTGTGCTACGACCCGCGGCTGTTCGACGAGGCCACCGTCCGGCGGATGGCCGGGCAGCTCACGGCCGTCCTGACGGGACTGCCCGGGAGCGCCGGGGGCCCGCCCGCGCGCGTGCCGCTGCTGACCGCCGGGGAGCGCCGACGGATCCTCGTCGACTGGAACGCCACCGCCGTCGGACGGACCGAGCGCGACATCGCGGACCTGTTCGCCGAGCAGGTGCGCCGCAGCCCGGACGCCGTCGCCCTGGAGGCGGGCCACGAGCGCCTCGGCTACCGCGACCTCGACGCCCGCGCCGCCGCCCTGGCCGGCCGGCTGGCCGCGCTCGGCGTCGGCGCCGAACGCCCGGTCGGCGTGCTCATGGACCGCTCCGTCGACCTGGTCGTCGCCCAGCTGGCGCTGGTCCGGACCGGCGGGGTCTACGTGCCGCTGGACGGCAGGGCGCCGCGCGAGCGGCTGCACCTGATGCTGGCCGAGGCCGGCGCGGACCTGCTGCTCACCGACGCGCACGGGGACCGGATGGCCCGCGAACTGCGGCCGGACGGGCAAGTGCTTCGCGTCGACGGGCAGACCTTCGCGGCCCGGCCGGGCCCGGCCCCGGCCCCGGCCCCGGCCGCGGCCCCGGCGCTCCACCCCGACAACGTCCAGTACCTGATGTTCACCTCGGGCTCCACCGGCACCCCCAAGGGCGTCGCGGTGCGCCGGCGCGACGTCGCCGCGCTCGCCCTGGACCGTGCCTTCGCCGGCCACGACCGGGTGCTCGTGCACTCCCCGCACGCCTTCGACGCCGCCACCTACGAGCTGTGGGTGCCGCTGCTGCGCGGCGGCACCGCCGTGCTGGCCCCGCCGGAGGACCTGGACGCCGCCTCCGTCCGCCGCGCCGTCACCGAGCAGGGCGTGCAATGCCTGTGGCTGACCGCCGGCCTGTTCCGGCTCCTCGCCCAGGAGGACCCGGGCTGCCTGCGCGGCGCCCGGGAGGTGTGGACCGGCGGCGAGGCGGTGCCCGGCGCGGTCGTGCGCCGGGTCCTGGAGGCCTGCCCCGACCTCACCGTGGTCGACGGCTACGGCCCGACCGAGACCACCACCTTCGCCACCCGCCGGGCCTTCCGCCCCGGTGACCGGCTGCCCGCCGTGCTGCCGATCGGACGCCCGCTGGACGACACCCGGGTGTACGTGCTGGACGGCGCCCTTCAGCCGCAACCGCCCGGCATCACGGGCGAGTTGTACATCGCCGGCGCCGGAGTCGCGCGCGGCTACGCGGGCCGGCCCGGCGAGACCGCCGCCCGCTACCTCGCCGATCCCTTCGGGCCGCCCGGCGGCCGGATGTACCGCACCGGCGACACCGCCCGGTGGAGCGAGGACGGCGAACTGCACTTCGTGGGCCGCGCGGACGACCAGATCAAGATCCGCGGCTTCCGCATCGAACCCGCCGAGATCGAGGCACGGCTCACCGCCCACCCGGCCGTCGCGGAGGCCGTCGTCTCGCTCCACGAGGACGCGGGGCGCAAGCGGCTGGCCGCCCACCTGGTGCCGGCCGGCGGCGCCGAGCCGCCCTCCGCCACGGCGCTGCGCGCCCACCTGGCGGCCGACCTGCCCGACTACATGCTGCCCGCGGCCTTCGTCACGGTCGCCGAACTGCCGCTGACCGCCAACGGCAAGGTGGACCGCCGGAGGCTGCCCGCCCCCGACTGGTCGGCGGCGGGCGACCGCGCCCACCGCGCCCCGAGCACCGACACCGAACGCGTCCTCACCGCGATCTGGGCGGAACTGCTGGGCGTGGAGCGGGTCGGGGTCGACGACGACTTCTTCCTGCTCGGCGGCGACTCGATCCTGAGCATCCAGGTCGTCTCCCGCGCCCGCGCCGCCGGTCTCGCGCTGTCCCCCCGCGACCTGTTCCGGCACCCCACCGTCGCCGCGCTGGCCGCTGCCGCCGGCACCGCAGCCACCGTCGCCGGGACCGAACCGGTCAGCGGCGAGGTGGGCCTGACGCCCATCCAGCACTGGTTCCTCGACCCGCACCCGCCGTACGCCGCGGCCTTCGACCAGTCCGTCGTGGTGGAGGCGCCCGGCGAGGTCGACCCGCAGGCCCTGCGCCGCGCCCTGACCGCCCTGTGGGCCCACCACGACGCCCTGCGCTCCCGCTTCACCACCGGGGCGGACGGCGCCTGGCAGCAGCACTGCGCCCCCGCGGACGCCGCCGTGCCCGAGCTGCTGGAGGTCGTCGACCTCGGCGCCCTGGACCGGGCGGCGGCCGAGGCCGCCGAGGCGCGGGCCACCGAGGCCGCGCACGCCGCGTTCCGGCTGGACACCCTCCCGCTGCTCACCGCCCGCCTGTTCACCACCGACGGCACCCGGCCCGCCCGGCTGCTGCTGGTCGTCCACCACCTGGTCGTCGACGGCGTCTCCTGGCGGATCCTGCTGGAGGACCTGGAGACCGCCTACCGGCAGGCCGTGGAGGGCCGGCCGCTGCGCCTGCCCGCCCGCACCACCTCCGTGCGGGAGTGGACCCGCCGCCTGCGCGAGCACACCGCGGCCGGCGGCTTCGCGGGCCGGCGCGCCCACTGGGCGGCGGCGGCCCGGCACTGCGCGGCCGCGCTGCCGGTGGACGGCGACGGCGGCAACACCGCCGCCGACCTGCGCGCCGTCACCGTCCGGCTGGACCGCGAGCGCACCGGGAGCCTGCTGCGCAAGGTTCCCGGGGTCTACCGCACCCGGATCGACGACGTCCTGCTCACGGCCCTGGGCCGGGTGCTCGCCGAGTGGACCGGACGGCGCACCGTCGCGATCGGCCTGGAGGGGCACGGCCGCGAGGACCAGCTGTTCGAGGACGTCGACCTGTCCCGCACGGTCGGCTGGTTCACCTCGCTCTTCCCCGTCGCCCTCGACGTCCCGGACGGGGACTGGGGCACCGCGCTGAAGGCCGTCAAGGAGCAGCTGCGGGCGGTGCCGGAGCGCGGCCTCGGCTACGGCGCGCTGCGCCACCTCGCCCGGGACGAAGAGCTCGCCGACGCCCCGGCCCCCGGGATCAGCTTCAACTACCTGGGCCGCTTCGACTGGTCCGCCGACGGCGCCGCCCTGGTCCGCGCCGTCCCCGGCGGCCTCGGCGGCGCGGAGGCGCCCGGCACCGAGCGCCCGCACCTGCTGGACGTCGTCGCCCGGGTCGAGGACGACCGGCTGGAGATCGGCTGGTACTACAGCGCCGGCCGGCACCACGAACGGACCGTCACCGCGCTCGCGGACGCCATGCTGCGCGCCCTGGAGGACCTCGTCGCGCACTGCGCCGAGCCCGGCGCCGGCGGCCGCACCCCCGCCGACTTCCCGCTGGCCCGGCTGGACCAGGCGGCGGTGGACCGGATCGCCGGGGACGGCCGCTCCGTCGCGGACGTGTACCCGCTGACGGCGATGCAGGCGGGCATGCTCTTCCACAGCCTGCTGGACCCGGACGCCCACACCTACGTCAACCAGGTCCAACTGGTCCTCTCCGGCGTCACCGACCCGCACGCCCTGGCCGCCGCCTGGCAGCAGACCGTGGACGCCAACGCGGTGCTGCGCACCCGGCTCGCCTGGCAGGACACCGCCGAGCCGCTCCAGGTCGTCCAGCACCGGGCCGCCGTCCCGGTGACCCACCACGACTGGACGGGCCGCCCGGCCGACCGGATCGAGCGGGACACCGCCCGGCTGCTCGCCGAGGACCGCGCGGCCGGCCTCGACCTGGCCGCCGCGCCGCTGATGCGGCTGACCCTGGTCCGGCTGTCGCCGACCCGGGTGCGGGTGGTGTGGACCTTCCACCACGTCCTGCTCGACGGGTGGAGCGCGGCCCAGGTCTTCGACGAGGTGTGCGAGCGCTACGCCGCCCTGGCCGCCGGGCGCCGGCCGAACCCGGTCGTGCGCGCCCCCTTCGCCGACTACCTGCGCTGGCTGTCCGGGCAGGACCCGGCGCGGGTCGAGCGGTACTGGCGCGACACCCTGGCCGGGTTCCCCGCCCCCACCGAACTGCCCCGCGACCGGCGCCCGGCCGAGGCGCACCGCGCCTCCTCCTCGGCATCGGTGCGGGTGACCCTCGACAACGACCTGTCGGAGCGGCTGCGGACCACCGCCCGGCAGGCCGGGCTGACCGTCAACACCGTGCTCCAGGGCGCCTGGGCGCTGCTGCTCTCCCGCTACGGCGGCGGGGACGACGTGGTCTTCGGCACGATCGTCTCCGGCCGGCCCGCCGAACTCCCGGGCGTCACCTCGATGGTGGGGCTGTTCATCAACGCCCTGCCCACCCGGGTGCGGATCGACGCCGGCCGCTCGCTGCTGGAGTGGCTGCGGGAGCTCCAGGACGCCCAGTCGGAGGCCCGCCGGTACGACGCCGTCTCCCTGGCGCAGCTCCAGAACTGGAGCGAACTGCCGGGCGGAACGGCCCTGTTCGACAGCATCGTGGTCTTCGAGAACTACCCGTTCGACGCGCAGGCGCTGACCCGGCACGGCCTGGGCGTCGAGACCGAGCACGTCCTGGAGCCGACCAACTACCCGCTCGGCGTGGTGGTCGCCCCCGGCGACGCCATCGCGGTCAGCCTCGACCACGACCCGGCCGTCTTCGACACCGCGACCGTCGAGGCGCTCGGGGCGGGCCTGCACACCCTGCTGACGGCGATGGCGGCCGGCCTCGACCGGCCGGCGGCGCAGCTGCCGCTGCTCGACCCGCTGCGAGGACGCGAACTCGTCGACCGCTTCGGCGGGGCGGTGGTCGAGGCACCGCAGGACACCGTGCCCGAGGCCTTCGCCCGGCAGGCCGCCCGCACGCCCGACGCCCCGGCCGTCCGCTGCGGCGACGTGCAGCTGACCTACCGGGAGCTCGACGAACGGGCCAACCGGCTGGCCCGGCTGCTGATCGCGGCCGGCGCCGGGCCCGAGCGGTTCGTCGCGCTCGCGCTGCCCCGCACCGCCGACCTGGCCGTGGCGCTGCTGGCGGTGCTCAAGAGCGGCGCCGCCTACCTGCCGGTCGACCCCGGGTACCCGGCCGAGCGGATCGCGTTCCTCTTCGCGGACGTCCGGCCCGACGCCGTGGTCACCGACACGGAGACCGGAGGGCGGCTGCCGGCGGGCCCGTTCACCCGGATCGTGCTCGACGACCCGGGGTGCGCCGAACGGCTCGCCGCCGCCCGCCCCGACGCCGTGCGCGACGACGAACGGCTCGGCGCCCTGCTGCCGCAGCACCCCGCGTACGTCATCCACACCTCCGGCTCGACCGGCCGCCCCAAGGGCGTCGTGGTCGCCCACGCCTCGGTCCTGGCCCTGACCGACTGGGCCGCCGCCGAGTTCGCCGACCACGGCCTGGCCCACGTGGTGGCCGCCACCTCGCTCAACTTCGACGTGTCGGTGTTCGAGATCTTCTCGCCCCTGCTCGCCGGCGGCTGCGTGGAGCTCGTCCGGGACCTGCTGGCCCTGGCCGAGCGCCCCGGGCCGTGGCGGGCCGGCCTGCTCAGCGCGGTGCCCTCCGCCCTGGGCGGCCTCCTCGCGGAGGACGCCGTGCACCTCGGCGCGGACACCGTCGTCCTGGCCGGCGAGGCCCTGCCCGCCCGCACCGTGCGCCGGCTGCGCGAGGCCGTCCCCGGCTGCCGGGTGCTGAACATCTACGGCCCCACCGAGGCCACCGTCTACGCCACCGCCTTCGCCTGCGACCCCGCCGACCCCGACCGCGACCCGCCGATCGGCCGCCCGGTCGGCGGCGCCCGGGCCTACGTCCTGGACGACCGGCTGCGCCCGGTGCCCGTCGGCGCGCCGGGGGAGCTGTACCTGGCGGGCACCGGCGTCGCCCGCGGCTACCTGCGCCGTCCGGGCCTGACCGCCGCCCGGTTCCTGCCCGACCCCTTCGGCCCGCCCGGGCGCCGGATGTACCGCACCGGGGACCTGGTGCGCTGGACGGCCGCCGGCGACCTCTGCTACCTCGGCCGCGCGGACGACCAGGTCAAGGTGCGCGGCTTCCGGATCGAACTCGGCGAGGTCGAGGCCGCGATGGCCCGCCACCCGCAGGTGTCGGCGGCCGCCGCCCGGGTCGTCGACCACGACGGCCACCGGCGCCTGGTGGGCTACGCGGTGGCCCGCGACGGCGCACTGCCCGACCCCGTCGAGTGGCGCGCCTTCCTCGGGAGCACCCTCCCCGACCATCTGGTGCCCGCGCTGGTGGTGCCGCTGGAGCGGCTGCCGCTCGGCGCCACCGGCAAACTCGACCGCCGTGCGCTGCCCGCCCCGGTGTGGGCCGCCCCGGCCGCACGCGGCGAGCGACCGCCGCGCACCGCGACCGAACGCACCCTCGCCGCGATCTGGCGCGAGGTGCTCGGCGTGTCCGAGGTGGGCGCGAACGACAACTACTTCGCGCTCGGCGGCGACTCGATCCTGGGCATCCAGATCGTCTCCGCGGCCCGCCGGGCCGGCCTCGCGCTCACCCCCCGGCACCTGTTCGCCCACCAGACCCTGGCCGAACTCGCCCTCGCCGCCGAGGAGTCGCCGAGCCCGGCGGTCGCCGCCGAACAGGGCGCCGTGGTCGGCGACGCCCCGCTCACCCCCGTCCAGCACTGGCTGCTGGACACCCTCGGCGGGGACACCGCCCAGTTCACCCAGTCGGTCTCCTTCACCCTCGCCCCCGACACCGAGGAGCCCCTGCTGCGGGCTGCGCTCGCCGCCGTCCTGGACCACCACGACGCGCTGCGCCTGCGGTTCCAGCCGCTCGGCGACGGGCGGTGGCGCCAGCACGGCACCGCGCCCGGCGACCTGCCGGAGCTGCGCACGCATCAACTGCCCGCCGCCCCGGCGCTGGAGCGCGAGGCGACGCTGCGCGAGCTGGGCGAGCGCCTGGCCGCAGGCTTCGACCTGGCCGAAGGGCCGCTGCTGCGGGCCGCGCTGTGCCGCTTCGACGGTGAGCGGCACCCCGTCCTGCTGCTGGCCGCGCACCACCTGGTGGTCGACGCGGTGTCCTGGCGCGTCCTCCTGGAGGACCTGGACACCGCCCACCGCGCGCTGCGGGCGGGTGGGCGGCCCGACCTCGGCCCCAAGAGCACCTCCTTCCGGGCCTGGGCCGAACGGCTCGCCGAGCACACCGCGGCCGGCGGCTTCGACGACGAGCACGCCCACTGGTACGGCCTGGACGACGGCGCCGCGACCGCCCTGCCGACCGACCTGGACGGCGCCAACACGGCCGCCACCGAGGAGTCGCTGGACCTCGCCCTCGACGCCGAGGACACCCGCCGGCTGCTCCAGGACGTCCCGGAGGTCTACCGCACCCGGGTCAACGACGTCCTGCTCTGCGCCCTGGGCCGGGTGCTGGCCCGCTGGACCGGCCGGGACCGGGTGACGGTCGCCCTGGAGGGCCACGGCCGCGAGGAACTGTTCGACGGGGTCGACCTCTCCCGGACCGTCGGCTGGTTCACCACGCTGTACCCGGTGGCCCTGGACGTGCCCCGAGGCGCCGACACCGGCACCGCCCTGAAGACCGTCAAGGAGAACCTGCGCGCCGTACCGCGCGGCGGGCTCGGCTACGGCGCCCTGCGCCACCTGCGGCCCGCCGCCGACCCCCGGCTGCCCGACCCGCCGCAGCGGCTGCCCGACCTGCCGCAGATCGGCTTCAACTACCTGGGCCGGCAGGACCGGACCCTTACCCCCGGCGGCCTGCTGCACGCCCCGGCCGGCCCGCTCACCGGCGGCATGGACCGGGCCGCGGACCGTCCGCACCTGCTGGACGTGCTCGGCCGGGTGAGCGACGGGAAGCTGGCGTTCACCTGGTCGTACTCCGGCGCGGTGCACCACCGCGCCACCGTCGCCCGGCTCGCCGCCGAACTGCTGGACGAGCTGCGGGAGATCGTCCGCCACTGCGCCGCACCCGGCGCGGGCGGCCGCACCCCCGCCGACTACCCGCTGGCCGCCCTGGACCAGGCCGCCGTCGACCGACTGGCCGGCACCGGACGGGACGTGACGGAGATCCAGCCGCTCACCCCCACCCAGACCGGCATGGTGCTGCACGGCCTGGACGAGGCCGAACACGGCCTGTACGTCGAGCAGATCACCTTCGTGCTGGACGGCGCCCGCGACCTGCGGCCGCTGGCCGCCGCCTGGCAGCACGTCGTCGACCGCACCCCCGTGCTGCGCACCGCCGTCGTCCTGCGCGACGTGCCCGTACCCCTCCAGGTGGTCCACCGGGAGGCGACGCTGCCGGTCACCGAACACGACTGGAGCGTACTGCCGGAAGCCGAGCGCGAAGCCCGCCTGGAGCGGCTGCTCGCCGACCAGCGGGCCCGCCCGCTGGCCCTGGACCGGGCCCCGCTGCTGCGGCTCGACCTGATCCGGCTCGGCCCGGACGCGGCGCGCGTGGTGTGGACCTTCCACCACGTGCTGCTCGACGGGTGGAGCGTCTTCCACGTCCTGTCCGACGTCCTGGCCGCCCACGCCGCGCTCGCCCGCGGCGACCGGCCGGGCCTGCCCGAGCGCCGGCCCTTCGCGGACTACGTCGGCTGGCTCGCCGCCCGCGACACCGCCGCCGCCACGGAGCACTGGCGCGGCGTCCTGGCGGACCTCACCACCACCGCGCTGCCCTACGACCGCAGGCCCGCCCAGGGCGACACGGCCCGCTCCGGCGCCTGGCTCTCGCACCGCCTGGCCGAGGCCGAGACGGACCGGCTCCAGGAGTTCGCCCGCCGGCACCGGCTCACCCTCAACACCCTGGTGCAGGGCGCCTGGGCGCTGCTGCTGTCGCGGTGGAGCGGGGAGCAGCGGGTGTGCTTCGGCACCACCGTCTCCGGGCGCCCGGCCGACCTGGCCGGCTCCGACGCCATCGTCGGCCTGTTCATCACCACCCTGCCCGCCCGCGTCACCGTCGACGGCGCACAGCCCTGTGCCGCCTGGCTGCGCGTGCTCCAGGAGGAGCAGGCCGAGGACCGCCGGTTCGACCACCTGCCGCTGGCCGCGATGCACGGCCTGAGCGGGCTGGCGCCCGGGACGCCGCTGTTCGACAGCCTGGTGGTCTTCGAGAACTACCCGGTCGGGGACGCGACGGCCGGCGCCCACGGCCTGCTGATCCGCGAACTGGACGCCAGGGAGGCCACCAACTACCCGCTCACCGTGGTCGTCTCGCCCGGCGACCGGCTCGCCGTCGAACTCGGCCACGACCCCCGGTACATCGACCGGGACACCGCCGAGAAACTGGCCGCCCAGCTGCTGCACACCCTCGCCGCGCTGGCCGGCTCGGACGGCGCCGCCCGCCTGGACGACCTCGACCTGCTGCCGCCCGGGGAACGCGAGCGGCTGCTGCGCGGCCCGGCCCGCCCGGCGGGCGGCCCGGTGCCCCCGGCGTCCCTGCCCGCCCTGGTCGAGGCCGCCGTGGACCGCCGGCCGCACGCCCCGGCGCTGAGCGCCCCCGGACTGGAGCTGACCTTCGCCGAGGTCGAGGCGCACGCCAACCGCCTGGCGCACCGGCTCATCGCGCGCGGCGCCGGCCCCGGCGAGGTGGTCGCCCTCCTGCTGCCGCGCTCGGCGGACATGGTGCTCGCCCAGCTGGCGGTGGCGAAGACCGGTGCCGCGTTCCTGCCGGTCGACCCCCACTACCCCGACGAGCGCGTCGAGTTCATGCTGCGCGACGCGGCGCCCGCGCTCACCCTGGACGCCAAGGAGGTCGCGGCGCTGCTGGCCGCCCCGCCGGACGGCGCCCCCGACCACCGCCCCGCCGACCCCGACCGGCTCCGCCCGCTCGACCTGGACGACCCCGCCTACGTCATCTACACCTCCGGCTCCACCGGCACCCCGAAGGGCGTCGTCCTCACCCACCGCGGGCTGGCCGCCTTCGCCGCCGCCGAGGCCGAGCACTACCAAGTCGCCCCGGGGGACCGGGTACTGGCCTTCGCCACTCCCAGCTTCGACGCCTCCGTGCTCGAACTGTGCATGTCCCTGCCGCACGGCGCCCGGCTGGTGGTGCCCGCACCCGGGCCGCTGCTCGGCGCCCAACTGGCCGAGGTGCTCCGGACGGAGGCGATCACCCACACCCTGCTGCCGCCGGCCGCCCTCGCCACCCTGCCCGCCGACACCCCCGGCACGCTGCCCGCGCTGAGGACCCTGGTGGTCGGCGCCGACGCGTGCGGCGCCGACCTGGTGGCCCGCTGGGCCCCGCACCACCGCATGGTCAACTCCTACGGCCCCACCGAGGCCACCGTGGTCGCCGCCTGGTCCGCGCCGCTGGCCCCGGACGGCGCCGCGCCGCCGATCGGCCGCCCGCTGCCCGGCACCGGCGCCTACGTCCTGGACGCCCGGCTCCGGCCGGTGCCCGACGGCGTCACCGGCGAACTGTGGCTGAGCGGACCGGCCCTGGCCCGCGGCTACCTCGGCCGGCCGGGCCTGACCGCCGCCCGCTTCACCGCCGACCCGTACGGGCCGCCCGGCACCCGGATGTACCGCACCGGCGACCTGGTGCGCCGCGACCACCGGGGCGAACTGCACTACCTGGGCCGCACCGACCACCAGCTCAAGCTGCGCGGCCACCGCATCGAGGCGGGCGAGGTCGAGGCCGTCCTGGTGCGCCACCCGGCCGTGCTGGACGCCGTGGTGACGGTGCGGGAGGACGAGCCCGGGCTGCCCCGCCTGGTCGCCCACCTGCTCGCGGCCCCCGGCGCCGAACCGCCGACCGGCGCCGAACTGCGCGCCCTGGCCGCCCGCTCCCTGCCCGGCCACCTCGTCCCCTCCGCCTTCGCCGTCCTCGACCGCTTCCCGCTCACCGCGAGCGGCAAGACCGACCGCGCCGCGCTGCCCGCCCCCGCACCCGAGGAGGAGCAGCGGCCCGGCCGGCTGGCGCCCCGCACGCCCACCGAGGAGGCCGTGGCCGAGATCTGGGCCGAGACCCTGCGGACGGCCGTGGGCGTGACGGACGACTTCTTCCAACTGGGCGGCGACTCCATGCGGGCCCTGCTGATCGCCTCCCGCGCCAACGATGCCTTCGGCGTCACGCTCACCCCCCGCGACGTCCTGGTCTCCCGCACCGTGGCCGCCCTGGCGGAACTGGTGGAGGACCAGGTGCTGAGCGAACTCGAGGACGCCGCGTCCGGCGGCCCCGACGATGACGAACGATGACGAACGGTGAGGATCCGACGACCATGACGCCTTCGAAGCGAGACCGCGCCGAGGCCCTGCCCGCCGACCTGCGCGAAGCGCTGCGCCTGCGGCTGGCCGGGCGCTCCGGCGGCGCCCGGGCCGCCGCCGACCGGTCCATCCCGCACGCCGACCGCAGCCGACCGCTGCCGCCCTCCTTCGTCCAGCAGCGCCTGTGGTTCCTGGACCGGCTGCGCCCCGGCGACCCCCGCTACAACAGCGCGGTCGCCGTACGGTTCACCGGCCCGCTGGACCGCGCGGCGCTCGCCGGGGCGCTGGCCGCCGTCGTGGCCCGCCACGAGGGGCTGCGGACCACCTTCGACGAGGCCGACGGCCGCCCGGTGCAGACCGTGCGGCCGGCCGGTCCGGTGCCGCTGCCCGTCCGGGAGCCGGCCGACGGGGAGAGCCTCGACGCGATCCTGCTCCAGGAGTACTCCCGCCCCTTCGACCTCCGGCAGGGTCCGCTGCTGCGCGCCCTGCTGGTGCGCGAGTCGGACCGCTCGCACGTCCTGCAAGTGACGGCGCACCACATCGTCACCGACGGCTGGTCGATGGGCGTCGTCCTGGACGAGCTGTGCACCGGCTACGAGGCCCTGGCCCGCGGCGCCGCCCCGGACCTGCCCCCGGTGGCCGTCCAGTACCCGGACTTCGCGGTGTGGCAGCGCGAACAGCTCTCCGGCGCCCGGCTGGAAGGCCAACTGGCCCACTGGAAGGCGAAACTGGCCGGTGCGGCGCCGCCGGAGCTGCCGCTGGACCACCCGCGGCGCGGCGAGGAGGCCGGCCCCGGCGCCGTCCACGCCTTCACCGTCCCCGCGCCGCTCACCGCCCGGCTGCGCGAGCTCGCGGCCGAGCGGCACGGCACCCTGCACACCGCCCTGGTCGCCGCCACCCAGGCGCTGCTGGCCCGCTGGTCCGGCCAGCAGGACGTCACCGTCGGCTCCCTGACGCCCGGGCGCTCCCGCACCGAGCTGGAACGGGTCGTCGGCTGCTTCGTCAACACCGTCGTCCTGCGCACCCGGGTGGAGCCCGCCGGATCCTTCCGCGACCTGCTCGCGGCCGCCACCGAGACCGGCAACGACGCGCTCGCGCACGGCGACACGCCCTTCGAACGGCTCGTCGAGGCGGTCGGCGCGCCCCGCCAGGCGGGCCGCAACCCGCTGTTCGACGTGCTGGTCCTGCTGCACCCCGCGCCGCCCGAGGCCACCACCCCGCACGGGCCGGCAGCCGTCCCGGTCGCCGTGCCCCGGCAGGCCGCCACCTTCGACCTCAGCGTCGAGTTCGTCCCGGACGGCGAGGCGCTCACCGGCCTGCTGGAGTACCGCGCCGACCTCTTCGACGCGCCCACCGCCCGCCGGATGGCCGACCAGCTCCTGCTGCTGCTGGCCGGCGCCGCCGCCGAACCCGACCGCCCGCTCGGCACCCTGCCGCTGCTCTCGCCCCGGGAGACCCGGCAGGTCACCCGGGACTGGAACGCCACCGCGCTCCCCGTCGAGGACACCGGCTACCCCGAGCTGTTCGAGCGCAGGGCCGCCCTGACCCCGCACGCCCCGGCCCTGGTCGCCGGAGCCGAGCAGCTCGACTACGCGACCCTCAACACCCGCGCCAACCGGCTCGCCCACCAGCTCATCGCCCGCGGGGCCGGCCCCGAACGGCTGGTCGCGCTGCGGCTGCCGCGCACCGCCGACATGATCGTGGCGATCCTCGCCGTCTGGAAGGCCGGCGCCGGCTACCTGCCCCTGGACCCGGCCCTGCCGGCCGAGCGCCAGCGTTACCTGCTCGACGACGCCCGCCCCGCCCTGGTCCTGGACGAGCAGGCGCTCCGGGAGCTGCCCGACACCGGCCCGGACACCGACCCCGGCGACGCCGACCGGACCGCCCCGCTGCACCCCGCCAACACCGCGTACGTGCTCTACACCTCCGGCTCCACCGGCCGCCCCAAGGGCGTCGCCGTCCCGCACCGCGCGGTGGTCAACCTGCTCGCCGCCCACCGGGCCGGCTTCGTCGCCGACGCGGGCGGCGGGCCGCTGCGCGTGGCGCTGACCGCCTCGTTCTCCTTCGACACCTCCCTGGAGGGCGTGCTGCTGATGGCCGACGGCCACCCGCTGCACCTGGTCGACGAGACGACCCGGATGGACCCGGCCGCCCTGGTCGAGTACGTCGTGCGCCACCGCGTCGACTTCCTCGACCTGACGCCCTCCTACCTGCGCCAACTGCTGCCCGCCGGGCTGCTCGACGACCCGCGCCACCGCCCCCGGGTGCTGATGCTCGGCGGCGAGGCCGTCGGGCCCCGGCTCTGGCGCGAACTCGCCGGGCACCCGGACGTCGCCGCCTACAACTACTACGGCCCCACCGAGTGCACCGTCGACGCGCTCGCCTGCCGCATCGCGGGCGGTGACCGGCCCTTGGTGGGCCGCCCGCTGCCCAACCTGCGCGCCTACGTCCTCGACGACCGGCTCCAGCCGGTGCCGCCCGGGGTGAGCGGCGAACTCCACCTCGCCGGCGCCCAGGTCGCCCGCGGCTACGCCGGCCGCCCGGGGCTGACCGCCGCCCGCTTCACCGCCGACCCGTACGGGCCGCCCGGCGCCCGGATGTACCGCACCGGCGACCTGGCCCGCTGGACGGCCGACGGAAGCCTGGAGTACCTCGGGCGCGCCGACGACCAGGTCAAGGTGCGCGGCCACCGGATCGAACCCGGCGAGATCGAGGCGGCGCTGCTCGACCTGCCGCAGGTCGCCGCGGCCGCCGTCGCCGCCGTGCCCGACGCGCGCGGCCACACCCGGCTGGCGGCCTACCTGGTCTTCGCCGACGGCGCGGCCCGCCCGTCCGCCGACCTTCGCGCCGCCCTGCGGCGGGTGCTGCCGGACCACCTGGTGCCGTCCTCGTTCACCGCGCTCGACACCCTGCCGCTCACCACCAGCGGGAAGCTGGACCGCCGCGCACTGCCTGCCCCCGACCCCGAAGGCGAAGGACGGGAAGGGGAGTTCGTCGCCCCGCGCACCCCCGAGGAGGAGACCCTCGCCGGGATCTGGGCCGAGGTGCTGGGCGTGGCGCGGGTCGGCGTCACCGACAACTTCTTCGAGCTCGGCGGCGACTCGATCCTGAGCATCCAGGCCGTCTCCCGCGCCCGCGCCGCCGGCCTGCGGATCGGCTCCCAGGACGTCTTCCGCCACCAGACCGTCGCCGACCTGGTCGCCGCCGCCCGCCCGGCCGCCGCCCCCGTCACCCGGCCGCGCCGCGCGGACGGACCGGCCCCGCTCACCCCGGTCCAGGAGTGGTTCTTCGCCGCCCACGGCCCGCTGCGCCACTTCACCATGTCGATGCTGCTCGACCTGCCGCGCGACCTCGACGAGCCGGCCCTGGACCAGGCGCTGCGGGCGGTCCTGGCCGCCCACCCGGCGCTGCGCACCCGCTTCACCCGCGCCGGGGGCACCTGGCGCCAGGAGCCGGTCGCGGACCCGGGCACCGGGCTGCTGGCCAGACTCGACCCGCCCGCCCCGGGCGCCGCCCCCGTGGCCGCCCTTGAGGCCGCTCGGGTCGAGGCCGCCGAGGCCGCCCGCGCCGCCCTGGACCCGGCCACCGGCACCCTGCTGCGCGCCGTCCTGTTCCGGCCCTGCGGCGACGCCCGGCCCCAACTCGTCCTGACCGCTCACCACCTGGCCGTCGACGGCGTCTCCTGGCGGGTGCTGCTCGCCGACCTGGAACAGGCCTACCGGCAGGCGGCGGCCGGGGACGCCCCGCACCTGGAGCCCGAGCCCACCCCGTTCACCGACTGGGCCCACCACCTCGCCGAACTGGTCCGGGCCGGAGGCCTCGACGACGACCTGCCCTACTGGAGCGCCGAGACCAGGGCCCCGGCCGCCCCGCTGCCCGTCGACCACCCCGGCACGCCCACGGCCGGCTCCGTGCGCACCCTGCGCACCCGCCTCGACCGCGCCACCACCGAGGCCCTGCTGCGCAGCGTCCCCGAGGCCTACCGGACCCAGGTCAACGACGTGCTGCTCAGCGCGCTGGGCCGGGCCCTCGCCGACTGGACGGGCACCGAGCGGGTGACCATCGCCCTGGAGGGCCACGGCCGCGAGGAGCTCGTCGACGGCGTCGACCTCTCCCGGACGGTCGGCTGGTTCACCACCCAGTACCCCGTCACCCTCGCCCCGGCCGGCCCGGCCGGCGCCCCCGACTGGGCCGCCACCCTCAAGCAGGTCAAGGAGCAGCTGCGCGCCGTACCCCGCCGGGGCCTCAGCTACGAGGCCCTGGCCCGGCTCGGCCCGCCCGCCGCCGGCGCCCTGAAGGGCCGTCCACTGCCACAGGTCTGCTTCACCTACCACGGGCAGTGGACCGCCACCGGGACCGGCGACTTCGCGCCCGCCGGCCAGGCGCCGGGCCGGGAGCTCGCCGCCGACGAGCCCCTGGACCACCTGCTCGACGTCTCCGCCGTCGTCGCCGACGGCGAGCTGGAGCTCACCTGGCACTACAGCGACCAGGCGCACGAGACGGCCACCGTCCGCGCACTGGCGCAGGCCACGGCCGCGGCACTGACCGGCATCGTCGAGCACTGCGCCCGCCCCGACGCCGGCGGCCGCACCCCCTCCGACTACCCGCTGGCCGGACTGGACCAGGCCGGGGTGGACCGGATCGCCGGAGCCGGGCGGCACGTCGAGGACCTGCTGCCACTCACCCCGCTCCAGGAGGGCATGCTCTTCCACCGCCTGGTCGGCGGCCCCGACGACATCTACGTGGACCAGGCCGGCCTGCTGCTGGAGGGCGTCGGCGACCCGCAGGCCTTCGCCCTGGCCTGGCAGCGGGTCGCCGACCGCACGCCCGCGCTGCGCACCTCGGTGGTGTGGGAGGGCGTCCCCGCCCCCCTCCAGGTCGTGCGCCGCGGCGTCCGCCTGCCGGTGACCCACCTGGACCTGCGGGCGGTCGACCCGGCCGAGCGCGCCGACCGGCTGGCCCGGCTGCGCGCGGACGACCTCGCCCACGGGCTGGACCTCGCCACGGCGCCGCTCACCCGGCTCACCCTGGTCCGGCTGCCCGAGGCCCGCCTGCACCTGCTGTGGACCTCCCACCACCTGATCCTGGACGGCTGGAGCCTGGCCCAGGTGCTCACCGACGTGTTCGAGGAGTACGCGGCCCTCACCACCGGGGGCGTGCCGGCACCGGCGGTGCGCCGGCCCTTCGCCGACTACGTGCACTGGCTGGCCGGTCAGGACGCCGCGGCCGCCCGCGCGCACTGGCGGGGCGTCCTGGACGGCTTCGCCACCGCCACCCCGCTGCCCGCCGACCGCGCCCGGCGCGAGGCCCACCGGGCCCGCTCGGCGCTCGCGCACACCGCCGGCCTGTCGCCGGAGGCCTCCGAGCGGCTGGCCCGCACCGCCCGGCAGGCCGGGCTCACCCTCGGCACCGTGGTGCAGGGCGCCTGGGCCCTGCTGCTCTCCCGGTACAGCGGCGAGCCGGACGTGCTGTTCGGGACGACCGTCTCCGGACGCCCCGACGAACTGCCCGGAGTCGAGTCGATGATCGGCATGTTCATCAACACCCTGCCCACCAGGGTCCTGGTCGACGGCGGCCGCACCGCCGCCGACTGGCTGCGCGAGCTCCAGGAGGCCCAGGCCGAGGCCCGGCGCCACGCCGCGGTCTCCCTCGCCGAACTCACCGCCTTCAGCGGCGTGCCGTCCGGCGGCACGCTGTTCGACAGCATCGTCGCCTTCGAGAACTACCCCTTCGACGACGCCCGCACGGCCGGCAGCGGAGTGCGCCTGGTGGAGGTCACCTCCCGGGACGCCACCAACTACCCGCTCGTCCTGCGCGCCTACCAGGGCGGGCACTTCGGCTTCGACCTCGCCTACGACCCGGAGCTGTTCGACGCCGCGACGGTCCGCACCCTCGCCGAGCGGCTCTGCCTGCTGCTCACCGACCTGGCCGCCGGACTGGACCGGCCGCTGCGCGCCCTGGAGTGGACGACCGCGCAGGAGCGGCGGCTGCTGACCGAGTGGGACGGCACCGTGAAGGGCCGCCCCGACCGGACCCTGGTCGACCTCTTCGAGGCGCAGGCCGCCCGCACCCCGCACGCCGAGGCCGTCACCTGCGGCGACGAGCACCTCGACTACGCCGCCCTGGACGCGCGGGCCGGCCGGCTCGCCCACCGGCTGGCCGGACTCGGCGCCGGGCCCGAGCGGTTCGTGGCCCTCGCGCTGCCCCGTACGGCCGACCTGGTCGTGGCCGTCCTCGCCGTCCTCAAGACGGGCGCGGCCTACCTGCCGCTCGACCCGGGCCTGCCCGCCGAGCGCCGCGCCCAACTGCTGGGCGACGCCGCCCCGGTGGCCCTGGTGACCCACGGACCCGGCGGGCCGCCCGAGAGCTTCGAGCACGGGGTGCCCGTCCTCTCCCTCGCCGACCCGCAACTGCGCGCCGACCTGGCCCGGGGCCCGGCCGCCCCGCTCGCCGCCCGGCACCGCCCGCTGCCCGACAGCCCCGCCTACGCCATCTTCACCTCCGGCTCCACCGGCCGCCCCAAGGGCGTCGTGGTGCCGCACGCCAACGTGGTGCGGCTGTTCGAGCAGACCAGCGGCGTGTTCGGCTTCGGCGCCGAGGACGTCTGGACGCTGTTCCACTCCTACACCTTCGACTTCTCGGTCTGGGAGCTGTGGGGCCCGCTGCTGCACGGCGGCCGGCTCGTCGTCGTGCCCGAGGACACCGCCCGCTCCCCGGAGGACTTCCTGCGGCTGCTCGTGGACGAAGGCGTCACCGTCCTCAACCAGACCCCGTCCGCCTTCCACCCGCTGGCCCGCGCCGACGCCGAACACCCCGAGCTCTCCCGCCGGCTGGCGCTGCGCACGGTGGTCTTCGGCGGCGAGGCGCTGGACGCCGGCCGCCTCGCCGACTGGTACGACCGCCACCCGCAGGACGCGCCGCGCCTGGTGAACATGTACGGCATCACCGAGACGACCGTGCACGTCACCCACGCCCCGCTGGAGCGCGCGACCGCCGCCGCCGGCGGCCCCGCACCGATCGGCACCGGCCTCCCGGACCTGCGGCTGTACGTCCTCGACGCCGACCTGGCCCCGGTGCCCCCGGGCGCCGTGGGCGAGCTGTACGTGGCGGGGGAGGGCCTGGCCCGCGGCTACCTCAACCGGCCCGGCCTGACCGCCACCCGCTTCCTCGCCGACCCCTTCGGCGCCCCGGGCACCCGGATGTACCGCACCGGCGACCGGGCCGGCCGACAGGCCGACGGCACCCTGCGCTACCTGGGCCGCGCCGACCAGCAGGTCAAGATCCGCGGCTACCGGATCGAACCCGGCGAGATCGAGGCCGCCCTCCAGACCCACCCGGGCGTGGGCGCCGCCACCGTGGGCGTGTACCAGGACGCCTCCGGCACCCGCCGGCTGGTCGCCCACGTCGTCGCCGGTCCGGGCGCGGCCCACCCCCCGGCCGCCGCCGACCTGCGCGCCCACCTCGAACGGCTGCTGCCCGCCTACCTGGTGCCCGCCGCGTACGTCCCGCTGGCGGCCCTGCCGCTCACCCCCAACGGCAAGCTCGACCGGCGCGCGCTGCCCGTGCCCGGCCCGGCGGGCTTCGCCGCCGGCCGGCAGCGCACCGCGCCCCGCACTCGTGCCGAGCGGCTGGTCGCCGCGGCCTGGACGGAGGTCCTGGACACCGGGGAGATCGGCGCCGAGGACGACTTCTTCGCCCTGGGCGGCGACTCCATCCTCGCCGTCCGGGTCACCGCCCGGCTGCGCGCGGCCTTCGGGTCGGCGGAGCTCTCGCCCCGGCTGCTGTTCACCCACCCGGTGCTGGCGGACCTGGCCGAGGCCCTCGGCTCGCCCGGCTCCCTCGGCTCCCTCGGCTCGCTCGGCGAGCCGGGCGGGGCGTCCCCTGGACGAACCGTCATCCCGGCCGCGGACCCGGCGGCCGAGCCGCCGCTGTCGTACGCCCAGCAGCGGCTCTGGTTCCTCGACCGGTTCGAGCCGGGCAGCACCGAGTACACCTCGCTGTCCGTGCTGCGCCTGCGCGGAGCGCTCGACCGGGCCGCGCTGGGCACCGCCCTGGACGCCCTGGTCGCCCGGCACGAGGCGCTGCGGACCACCTTCGCCGAGCGGGACGGCCGCGCCCGGCAGGTGGTGCGCCCGCCGCAGCCGGTCGAGCTGCCGTGCGAGGACCTCGCCGGGGCGCCCCCGGCGGCCCTGGACGCGCTGCTGGAGCGGATCGCCGCCACCCCGTTCGACCTGGCCGCCGGGCCCCTGCTGCGCGCCCGGTTGGTCCGGACGGCCGCGGACGAGCACGTGCTCGTGCTGGCCGTGCACCACATCGCCACCGACGGCTGGTCGATGGGCGTCCTGGGCCGCGACCTGGGCGAGCTGTACGCGGCGGCCCGCGAGGGGCGCCCGCCACGGCTGCCCGCGCTGCCCGTGCGCTACACCGACTACGCGGCCTGGCAGCGCGCGCGCACCGACCTCGCCGAGGCGGACCTCGCCCACTGGCGCCGGGCCCTGGACGGCCTGACCCCGCTGGAGCTGCCCACCGACCGGCCGCGCCCGGCCGTGCGCACCCGGGACGGCGCGCTGGTCGCCTTCACCCTGCCCGCCGGGCTGACCGCGCGGCTGCGCGAACGGGGCCGGGAGGCCGACGGCACCCTCTACACCACCCTCCTGGCGGCCTGCCAGGTCCTGCTCGCCCGCTGGTCCGGGCAGCAGGACATCGCGGTCGGCACCGTCACCTCGGGCCGCGAGCAGGGCGAACTCCACGACGTGGTCGGCATGTTCGTCAACACCCTGGTGCTGCGCGGCGCCGTCCGGCCGGAGCTGTCGTTCCGCGAACTGCTGGCCGCCGCCCACGGCACCGTCCTGGAGGCGCTCGCCCACCAGGAGGTGCCCTTCGAACGGCTGGTGGACGCCCTCCAGCCGGAGCGCGACACCAGCCGCACCCCGCTCTTCCAGGTCATGGTGGCCCTGCACAACCTCGGCGCCGAGGTGCCGGACCTGCCGGGCCTGACGGTGGAGCCGGTCACCCCGCCCGTCCACGGCGCCACCTTCGACCTCTCCTTCGACTTCGTCGAGCGCGACGGCGGCCTGACCGGCTACCTGGAGTACAACACCGGGCTGTTCGACGCGAGGACCGCCGAGCAGCTGGCCGGCCGGCTGGGCACCCTGCTGGAGGCCGTGGCCGAGGCGCCGGAGACGGCCGTCGGGGCGCTGCCGCTGATGACGGCCGACGAACGCCGCCGGGTGCTGCGGCAGGGGCGGGGCGCGCCGCTGCCCGCGCCGGACACCACCTTCCCCGCCCTGTTCGAGGCGCAGGCCGCCCGCACCCCGGACGCCACCGCCCTGGTCGCCCGGGACGCCACCCTCGACTTCGCCGCCCTCAACGCGCGGGCCAACCGGCTCGCCCGCCACCTCGCCGCCCTCGGCGCCGGCCCGGAACAGGTGGTCGCGGTCCGGCTGCCGCGCACCTCGGACCTGCTGGTGGCGCTGTTCGCGGTGCTCAAGGCGGGCGCCGCCCTGCTCTTCGTCGACCCGGACCTGCCCGAGGAGCGGGCCGCCCTCCTCCTCGACGACACCCGGCCCCGGGTGGTGCTGACCGGGCAGGCCCTGCGCGAGGTGCCGTGGGCGGCGCTGCCCGCCCACGACCTGACCGACACCGAGCGGACCGCCCCCCTGCTGCCGCAGCACGCCGCCTACCTCGTCCACACCTCCGGCTCGACCGGCCGCCCCAAGGGCGTCGTCGTCGAACACCGCCAGCTGGTCAACCTCTGCCGGGACCACCAGGAAGGCCTGGTCGCGCCGCACACCGCCGACGGGACGCGGCTGCGGGCCGCGCTCAGCGCCTCCTTCTCCTTCGACACCAGCTGGGAGGGCCCGCTGCTGCTCGCACTGGGCCAGGAGCTCCACCTGATCGACGAGGACGTCCGGCTGGACCCGCAGGCGTTCTGCGCCCAGGTCGTCGACCGCCGCCTGGACCTGGTCAACGTCACCCCCTCCTTCCTGCGCGAACTCACCGCCGCCGGACTGCTCGCCCCCGGCCCGCACCACCCGCGCCTGCTGCTGGTCGGCGGCGAGGCCGTCCCCGCCGCCACCTGGCGGGAGCTGTGCGCGGCGCACGCGGACCTCGGCGTCACCGCCTACAACATGTACGGGCCCACCGAGTGCACCGTCGACGCCGCCTACGCCCGGTGCGCGGACCACCCCGAGCGCCCCGTCATCGGCCGCCCCGGCCGCAACCTGGGCGCCTACCTGCTCGACGGCGCCCTGCGGCCGGTGCCGCCCGGCATGCCGGGGGAGCTGTACCTGGCGGGGGACCAGGTCGCCCGCGGCTACCTGAACCGGCCCGGACTGACGGCCGCCCGCTTCCTCGCCGACCCCTACGGCCCGCCCGGGGCCCGGATGTACCGCACCGGCGACCTGGCCCGCTGGGACGCGAACGGGCAACTGGAGTTCCGGGGCCGCGCCGACGAACAGGTCAAGGTCCGCGGGTTCCGGATCGAGCCCGGGGAGGTGGAGGCCGCCCTGCTCGCCCACCCGGACGTCGCCGACTGCGCGGTCGCCGCACGCGAGCACGCCGGCCGTACGGTGCTCGTCGGCTACCCGGTGCCCGCCGGCCGCCGCGTGCCGACCGCCGAGGAACTGCGGACCTGGCTGCGGCGGGCGCTGCCCGACCACCTGGTGCCCGCCGCGTTCGTCCCGCTGGCCCGAATACCCCGGACCACCGGCGGCAAGACCGACCGGCGCGCGCTGCCCGCGCCGCCTGCCCAGCCCGACCGCACCACCCCGTACGTCGCGCCGCGGCCCGGTGTCGAGGAACGGCTCGCCGCGATCTGGGCCGAGGTGCTGGGCGTGGAGCGCGTCGGCACCCGGGACAACTTCTTCGCGCTCGGCGGCGACTCCATCCTCAGCATCCAGATCGTCTCCCGCGCCCGCGCCGCCGGGCTCGCCCTCACCACCAAGGACGTCTTCCGACACCAGAACATCGCCGAACTCACGCTGTGCGCAGGAGATTTGGCAGAGCATCAGATAGTCGGCGAAGCCGAGCCCGGCGAGGCGCCGCTCACCCCGATCCAGCACTGGTACCTCGACGGCCGCCGCCCCGGCGACACCCTGCGTTTCACCATGACCCAGCGCCTGGAACTGGCCCCCGGCACCGATCCGGCGGCCCTGCGCCGGGCGGTGCTGGCCCTGGTGGAGCACCACGCGGCCCTGCGCACCCGCTTCCACCGCACCGAGGCCGGCTGGCGCCAGGAGGTGCTTCCCCAGGGGGCGGACGGCGTCTTCACCCGGCACGACGTCAGCCACCCGGACCTCACCGGCCATGACGTGGAGGCGCAGGTCCAGCGCGCCACCGACGAGGCCCAGCGCTCCCTCGACCCCGTCGAGGGCCGGGTGCTGCGCGCCCTGTTCTTCGACCCCGGCCCCCGGCAGCCGGGCCAACTCGTCCTCACCGTCCACCACCTGGCCGTGGACGGCGTCTCCTGGCGCATCCTGCTGGCCGACCTCGAAGCGGCGTACCGCACGGCCCGCGCCGGAGCCCCCGTCGCCCTGCCGCCGACCGGCACGTCCTACGGCCGCTGGGCCACCCGGCTGGAGCGGCACACCCGCGCCGGCGCCCTGGACGGCGACCTCGGCCACTGGACGCGCACCTGCGCGGCCCCGGCCGACCTGCCCGCCGGCCGCCCCGCCCCTGACACCGACGCCCCCAACACCCACGCCCCCAACACCCCCGCCCCCAACACCCACGCCCCCAACACCCACGCCCCCAACACCCACGCCACCGCCGCCACCGTCCAGGTGACGCTGGACGAGCGGACCACCGAGGCGCTGCTGCGCCGCGTCCCCGAGGTCTACCGCACTCAGGTCAACGACGTCCTGCTCAGCGCCCTGGGCCGCACCCTGGCCCGCTGGTGCGGCCGGGACACCGTGCTGGTCGGGGTGGAGGGGCACGGCCGCGAGGACCTCTTCGAGGACCTGGACCTCTCCCGGACGGTGGGCTGGTTCACCGCCGAGTTCCCGCTCGCCCTGCGCGTCGACCCCGACGCCGGGTGGCACGACACCCTGCGCTCGGTCAAGGAGCAGCTGCGCGCCGTCCCGCTGCGCGGACTCAGCCACGGCGCGCTGCGCCACCTGCGGCCCGGCGGCCCGCTGACCGGCGCGGCGGCGCCGCAGATCGGCTTCAACTACCACGGCCAGTGGGACACCCGCGGCGGCGCCGACGGCCTGGTCCGCGGCGCGCTGCCCCCGGCCGGTCGCGACACCGACCCCGACGAGCCCCGCCCCTACCTGCTGGACATCATCGGCGCGGTCCAGGACGGCCGCCTCGAACTGGCGTGGACCTACCCCGCCGCCGTCTACGACGAGGCGACCGTCCGCGGGCTCGCCGAGGAGATGGGCGCCGCGCTGCACGAGCTGGCCGCGCACTGCGCCCGCCCGGACGCCGGCGGCCGCACCCCGTCGGACTTCCCGCTCGCCGGCCTCGACCAGGACCGGCTGGACCAGCTCGTCGGCGACGGGCGCGAGACCGACGACGTGCTGCCGCTGACGCCGCTGCAGTCCGGCATGCTCTTCCACGGGCTCGTCGACGCCGACGGCGCCTACGTCGACCGGATCGCGGTGCGCCTGGCCGGCGTCGCCGACCCGCGGGCCTTCGCCGAGGCCTGGCAGCAGGTCGCCGACCGCACCCCGGCACTGCGTTCCAGCGTTCACTGGCGCGGCCTGCCGCACCCCGTCCAGGTGGTCGCGCGGCACGCCGCACTGCCCGTCCGCCACCTCGACTGGCGCGGCCTGACGCCCGGGCAGCGCGCCGACCGGACGGAGCGGCTGCTCGCCGAGGAGCGCGCCGCCGGGATGGACCTCGCCACCGCGCCGCTCACCCGGCTGACCCTGGCCGCGCTGCCCGGCGACGAGGTCCTGCTGCTGTGGTCCACCCACCACCTGATCCTGGACGGCTGGAGCACCGGGCAGCTGCTCACCGAGGTGTGCGAGGAGTACGCCGCGCTGACCGGCGGCCCGCAGGCGCCCCGGCCGGTCCGACGGCCGTTCGCCGACTTCCTGGGCTGGCTGCACGACCAGGACGAGGCGGCGGCCGAGGCCCACTGGCGCGGCCTGCTGGCCGGATTCACCGGCCGGACCCCGCTGCCGTACGACCGCCCGCCGACCCGGGCCCACCGCGCCCGCTCCAGCGCCGCCGCCCACCGCGAACTGGACGAGACGCTCTCCCGCCGGCTGCGCGAGAACGCCGCCGCTGCCGGACTGACCGTCAACACCGTGGTGGAGGGCGCCTGGGCGCTGCTGCTGGCCCGCTACAGCGGCGGCGACGACGTGGTCTTCGGCACCACCGTGTCCGGGCGCCCGGCCGAACTGCCCGGCGTCGAGTCGATGATCGGCCTGTTCATCAACACCGTGCCGACCAGGGTCCCGATCCCCTCGGGCGGCGTGCTGCCCTGGCTGCGGGAGCTCCAGGAACGCCAGAGCGACGGCCGCCGCTTCGACCACCTGGCCCTGCCGCGCGTCCAGGCCCTGAGCGACCTGCCCGCCGGGGAGCCGCTGTTCGACAGCATGGCGGTCTTCGAGAACTACCCCGTCGACGAGTCGGCCGCCGACCGGACCGGGGTGCGGGTGGTCGAGGTGCGCGCCGACGACGCCACCACCTTCCCCTGGTGCCTGCGCGCCCACCTGGCCGAGCGGCTCGGCTTCGACCTGGCCTACGACCCCGCGCTCTTCGACCACCGGACGGCCCACGGCGCGGCCGACCGCCTGGTCCTGCTGCTCACCGCCCTCGCCGACGGCCTCGACGGCGACCTCGCCGAGCTGGACCAGCTCACCCCCGCCGACCGGGAGCAGCTGGCCTCCTGGCACGGCACCGCCCGCCCGGCGGCGCCGCGCAGCCCGCTCCAGGTCTTCGCCGAGCAGGCCAGGCGCACCCCGGGCGCGCCCGCCGTGCGCGACGGCGACCGCGAACTGACCTACCGCCAGCTCGACGACTGGTCCGACCGCCTGGCGGCCCGGCTGCTGGCCGACGGCCTGGCCCCCGAAGGCCGGGTGGCGCTGCTGATGGACCGCTCCGCCGAACTCGTCGTCGCCCAGCTGGCCGTTCTCAAGGCGGGCGGCGCCTACCTGCCCGTCGACCTCCGGGCCCCCGAGGAGCGCCGCCGCGCGCTGCTCGACCAGGTCGGCGCCGCCCTGCGGCTCACCGCCGAGCAGGTAGCCGCCGAGCAGGTCGCCGCCGCGCGCACCGGCGCGGCCGGGCCGGTGGCGGCGGCCCTGCCGCCCGCCGACCCCGACCGGCTGGCGTACGTGATGTTCACCTCGGGCTCCACCGGGGTGCCCAAGGCGGTGGCGGTACGGCACCGCGACGTGGCCTCGCTCGCCACCGACAGCCGCTTCGCCGACGGCCGCTGCGCCCGGGTGCTGCTGCACTCGCCGGTCGCCTTCGACGCCGCCACCTTCGAGGTCTGGGCGCCGCTGCTGGGCGGCGGCTGCGTGCTCGTCGCCCCCGCCGGGCCGGTGGACGCCGCCCTGTTGCGGCGGCTCGCCGGACCGGACGGGCCGACGGCGCTGTGGCTCACCGCCGGGCTCTTCCGGCTGCTCGCCCAGGACGCGCCGGACTGCTTCGCGGGCCTGCGCACGCTGTGGACCGGCGGGGACGTGGTGCCCGCCGCCGCGGTGCGCCGCGTCCTGGCGGCCTGCCCCGGGCTGACCGTGGTGGACGGCTACGGGCCCACCGAGACCACGACCTTCGCCACCGCCCACGCCGTCGCGGAGGCGGCGGCGGTGCCCGACACCCTGCCGATCGGCCACCCCCTGGACGACCGCCGCGTGCACGTCCTCGACCGGCGCCTGCGGCCCGTCCCGCCGGGCTGCGCGGGCGAGCTGTACGTGGCCGGCGAGGGCGTGGCCCGCGGCTACCTGGGCCGGCCCGGCGAGACCGCGGCCCGCTTCCTCGCCGACCCCTCCGGACCGCCCGGCGCCCGGATGTACCGCACCGGCGACCTGGCCAGGCGGCGCCCGGACGGCACCGTCGAGTTCCTGGGCCGCGCGGACGACCAGGTGAAGATCCGCGGCTTCCGGGTCGAACCCGGCGAGGTGGAGGCCGCGCTCGCCCGCCACCCCCAGGTCACCGACGTCGCCGTGGTCACCCGCGAGGACCGGCCCGGCGCCCGGCGCCTGGTGGCCTACCTGGTCGGCCCGGCGGGCGACGAACCCGAGGAACTGCGGGCCTTCGCCGCCCGCGCGCTGCCCGACTACCTCGTCCCCGCCGCCTTCGTCCCGCTCGCCGCCCTCCCGCTGAGCCGCAACGGCAAGGTCGACCGGGCGGCCCTCCCGGCGCCGGACGAGGAGCACGGGAGCGGACACCGCGCGCGGGTCGAGCCGCGCAGCGAGGCCGAACGCCGCACCGCCGAGGTCTTCGGCGACGTCCTGGGCATCCGGCCGCCCGGCGTGGAGGACGGCTTCTTCGAGCTGGGCGGCGACTCCATCCTCAGCATCCGGCTCGCCGCCCGCCTGGCCGAGGCCTTCGGCGCCGACCTCACCCCCCGCGCCGTCTTCGACCACCCCACCCCGGCCGGCCTGGCCCGCCTGCTCACCGAGGAGCAGGGCCGCCCGGGCGGCCAGGGGCGCCCGCCCGTCCTCCCGGTCGCCCGCGACGGCGCCGCGCCGATGTCGTACGCCCAGCAACGCCTGTGGTTCCTGGAGGAGTTCGCGCCCGGCGGCGCCGAGTACGTCACCGCGCTCGCGCTGCGCCTGCGCGGCGCCCTGGACACCGACGCCCTCGGCGCGGCCCTGCGCGCCCTCGCGGCCCGGCACGAGTCGCTGCGCACCACCTTCGACAGCGTCGACGGCCACGGCGTCCAGCTCGTCCACCCGCCGCAGGACGTGCCGCTGCCGCTGCACGACCTGTCCGGCCTGCCGTCGCAGCCGCGGGCGGAGGCCCTGCGCGGCCTGCTCGCCGCCGAGCGGGCCCGCCCCTTCGACCTGCGCCGCGGACCGCTGCTGCGCACCGCCCTGGTGCGGCTGGGCGAGGGCGACCACGTGCTGGCCCTGACCCTGCACCACATCGTCACCGACGGCTGGTCGACCGCCGTCCTGCTCACCGATCTGGCCCACCTCTACCGCGCCGAACTCGGCTCCGAGGAAGACCGGTTGGCGCCGCTGCCGGTGCAGTACGCCGACTACGCGCACTGGCAGCGCACGGTCGGCGCCGCCGGGGCCGACCAACTCGCCTACTGGAAGGAGCAGTTGGCCGACGTCTCGACGCTGCGCCTGCCCACCGACCGGCCCCGGCCCGCCGTGCGCACCACCAACGGGGCCACCGCCCGCCTGGAACTGCCCGCCGACACGGCCCGCCGACTGGCCCGGGTCGGCCGGGAGCGCGGCGCCACCCTGTTCACCACCCTGGTCGCCGCCGCGCAGGCCTACCTCGCCCGGCTCGGCGGCGACCAGGACATCGCCGTCGGCACCGTCACCTCCGGCCGCGAGCAGGCGGAGACCCAGCGCCTCGTCGGCTTCTTCGTCAACACCCTGGTGCTGCGCTCGCGGGTGGAACCCGGGCAGCCCTTCGGCGACTTCCTCGGAGAGGTCCGGCAGACCGTCCGGGACGCCTTCGCCCACCAGGACGTGCCCTTCGAGCGCGTGGTCGACGAGGTGCAGCCGGTGCGCGACACCAGCCGCAGCCCGCTCTTCCAGGCCCTGGTCGTCCTCCAGAACACCCCGGCCGCCGACCTCGACCTCCCGGGCCTGCACGTGACCGACGTCGAGACCGACACCACGCAGGCGGCCTTCGACCTCGCGCTGGAGTTCGCGGAGGCCGACTCCGGCGCGCTGCACGGCCTGATCACCTACAACACCGACCTGTTCGACCCGGCCACGGCCGAGCGGATGGCCGGCCAGCTCGCCACCCTGCTGACCGCCGTCGCCGAGGACCCGGATCGCGCCATCGGCGCGCTGCCGCTGGCCGGCGGCGACCAGCTGGCCGCCGAACTCGACCGGGCGCGCGGCACCTTCCGGCCCGTCCCCGAGGCGACCCTGGCCGAACTCTTCGAGCGCCAGGCCGCCCGCAACCCCGACGCGGTGGCGCTGCTCGACGGCGGTCGCGAGCTGAGCTACGCCGAGGTGGAGCGGGCGGCCAACCGGCTGGCCCACCGGCTCATCCGGCGCGGCGTGGGGCCGGAGCGGCTGGTCGCCCTCGCCCTGCCCCGCTCGGCGGCGGCGGTGGTGGCCCAGCTCGCCGTGGCCAAGGCCGGCGGCGCCTTCCTTCCGGTGGACCCGGACTACCCGGCGCCCAGGCGGGAGTTCATGGTGCGCGACGCGGGCGCCCACCTGGTGCTCGACGACCCGGCCGAGGTGTGGTCCGCCGACGGGCCGCAGACCCCGCCCACCGACGCCGACCGCGCCACCGGTGCCGACCGCGCCACCGCGCCGACCGACGCCGACCGCGCCGCCGTGCTCACCCCCGGACACCCGGCCTACGTCATCTACACCTCCGGATCGACCGGCACGCCCAAGGGCGTCCTGGTGACCCACGCCGGACTCGCCGCCTTCGCGGCGGCCGCCGCCGAGCAGTACACCGCCGGCCCCGGGGCCAGGGTGCTCCAGTTCGCCTCGCCCAGCTTCGACGCCTCCGTCCTGGAACTGTGCGTCTCCCTGCTCAGCGGGGCCACCCTGGTCACGGGGGAGGAGGGGCCGCTCGTCGGCGAGCGGCTGGCCGAGGTCCTGGCCGAACGGCGCATCACCCACGCCCTGATCCCCCCGGCGGCCCTGGCCACCGTGGACCCGGAGACGGCCGCGGCGCTGCCCGCCCTGCGCACCCTGGTCGTCGGGGCGGAGGCCTGCCCGGCTGACCTGGTCGACACCTGGGCCCCCGGCCGCCGGATGATCAACGCCTACGGCCCCACCGAGGCCACCGTGGTCGCCACCTGGACGGGCCCGCTGTTGCCCGGCACCGGCGCACCCGCGATCGGCCGCCCCGGCGGCGCCGCCCGCAGCTACGTCCTGGACGCCGCCCTGCGGCCGGTGCCGCCCGGTGTGACCGGAGAGCTCTGGCTGGCCGGCCCCGGCCTCGCCCGCGGCTACCTCGGCCGCCCGGGGCTGACGGCCGGGCGGTTCCTCGCTGACCCCTTCGGCGCGCCGGGCGAGCGGATGTACCGCACCGGCGACCTCGCGCACCGGGACGCCGACGGCGAACTGCGCTTCGCCGGCCGCGTCGACGCCCAGATCAAGCTGCGCGGCTTCCGGATCGAGCCGGGCGAGATCGAGAGCGCGCTGCGCCGCAGCCCCCTGGTGCGCGACGCCGTCGTCACCGTGCGCGCCGACGCCCCCGGGAGCGGTACGGGCTCCGGAGCCGGCCGGCTGGTCGCCTACGTCGTCCCGGCGGTCGGTGCCGTACCGGAGGACGACGGCGAGGGCGGGGCCACTGCGGGCCTGCCCGCCGCCGAACTGCGCGCCCACCTGGCCGGGTTGCTGCCGCCGCACCTCGTCCCGTCGGTGTTCGTCCCGCTGGAACGGCTGCCGCTCACCCCGAACGGCAAGCTCGACCGCCGGGCCCTGCCCGAGCCCGGGCCCGCGCAGACCGCGGCCGGTCCGCGCCGGGAGCCGGGCACCGACACCGAACGCCGGATCGCCCGGATCTGGGCCGACGTCCTGGGCATCGAGGAGGTCGGCGCCGACGACAACTTCTTCCTGCTCGGCGGCGACTCCATCCTCAGCATGCAGGTGGTGTCCAGGCTGCGCCGGGACGGCCTGTACCTCGCCACCCGGGAGCTGTTCACCCACCAGACGGTGGCCGAACTGGCCACCGTGGTGCGCACCGCCCCCGACCGCGAGGACGACGGCCCGGTCACCGGGGACGTGCCGCTCACCCCCATCCAGGAGTGGTTCCTGACCACCCCGCGCGCCGCCCACCACCACTTCAACCAGTCGACCCTGCTCGAACTCGGCGCCGACCCCGATCCGCGGGCACTGCGGGCCGCGTTGGACGCCCTGCTCGAACACCACGACGCCCTGCGCCTGCGCTTCACCCACGACGAGACGGGCTGGCACCAGTTCAACCCGCCGCCGGCCCCCGCCGAGGACGTCCTCGTCCGGTACGACCTGACCGGGCAGAGCGCCGAGGCCGCCGACGCGGCCATGGCCAAGGCGGCCGACGAACTGCACGGCGGCTTCGACCTGGCCCGGGGCCCGCTGCTGCGGGCGGCCCTGTTCACCGGCGCCCCGGACCGCCCGGCGCTCCTGCTGCTGGTCGCCCACCACCTGGTCGTCGACGCCGTCTCCTGGCGCCTGCTGCGCGACGACCTGGAGAGCGCCTACCGGCAGGCCGTCCTGGGCACGCAGATCACGCTGGGGGAGCGCGGCACCTCCTACCGGGACTGGGCGCTCCGGCTCGCCGCCCATGTCGCCGACGGCGGCCTGGACCACGAACTGCCCTACTGGGACGAGGCGGTGAGCGCCGCCGAGGCCCTGCCCGGCCGACCCACCGAGCCCGGTGCCGCTGACCCCGGTGCCGCCGAGCCCGGTGCCGCTGACCCCGGTGCCGCCGAGCCCGGTGCCGCCGAGACCGCGACGGTCACCGTCGAACTGGACGAGGAGGACACCGAGGCACTGCTGCGCGCGGCCCCGGCGGCCTACCGCACCCGCGTCAACGACGTGCTGCTGACCGCCCTCGCCCTGGCACTGGCCCGCTGGACCGGCCACGAGCGGATCCGGCTGGACCTGGAGGGGCACGGCCGGGAGGACGTCGTGGAGGGCGTGGACCTGTCCCGCACGGTCGGCTGGTTCACCACCATGCACCCGGTCACCTTCCACGTCCCCGACCCCGAGGACCTCGGCCCGGACCGCGACTGGCGCGCCCTGGTGAAGTCGATCCGCCGCCAGCTGCGCGCCGTGCCGGGCAACGGGCTGGGCTTCGGCGCCCTGCGCACCTTCGGTCCGCCCGAGGTCCGCGAGCGCCTCGCCGCCGGCGCGCACGGCCAGGTGGTCTTCAACTACCTCGGCCAGTGGGACGCGCGGCCCGAGACCGCCGGCGACGGCCTGGTCCGCGCCGAGCACGGCTCCTTCGGGCAGGACCACGACCCCCGCGACGGCGGCTCGCACCCGGTGGAGGTGGTGGGCGCGGCGCAGCACGGGCGCCTCGCCTTCACCTGGCACCACCGCCCCGCCCTCCACGACACGGCGACCGTGCGCCGGGCGGCCGAGGAGTTCGCCGTGGCGCTGCGGCACATCGCCCGGCACGCCCGGGGAGGACGGTGACGGCCGCCCAGCCGCCGCTGAAAAGACCACCGCCGCAAGACCACCGCCGCAAGACCACCGCTGGAAACCCGACAACGACGAAGGAGCACGACATGGACGAGAACACCCGCTACCAGGTGCTGCGCAACGACGAGGAGCAGTACTCCCTCTGGCCGGTCGACCTCGACGTGCCCGCCGGCTGGCAGCCCGTCGGCCAGGAGGGCACCGAGGCGGAGTGCACCGCCTACGTCGACGAGGTGTGGACCGACATGCGGCCGCGGAGCCTGCGCGAGCGCATGGAGAACGCCGGATCCTGACCGGCCGCAGTACTTCCGTCCCACGACAACCCCGAGGAGCTGACCGTGACCCCTTCGCTGCGCACCGAACACCTGGAGTTCATCCCCTACCGGGCCGAGGACGAGGACGCCTTCGTCTCCCTCCTCCGCAACGCTGACGTGTGCAGCTGGATGGGCCAGGACCTGGTGCCCGAGCCGCAGATCCGCGCGCTGTTCCGCGCGATCCTGACCGACGTGTACCCGCAGCAGCTCTTCGACGTGTGGGGCCTGTGGCTGGACGGGAGGTACGCGGGCCACGCCGAGGTGAAGAAGACCGGGAACGTCGACGGCCACGAGCTGGTCACCGCCCTCGCCCCGGAGTTCTGGGGCCGGGGCCTGGGCACCGAGGTGGTCCGCGGCCTGATCCGGTACGCCGCCGACGAGTTGGGCCTCAAGGAGGTCTACGGCATGGTGGGCGCGGAGAACGCCCCGAGCCTGGCGATGTCCCGACGGCTGGGCTTCCGGCACCTGCGCGACGTCGTCGGGGACGACGGCTCGGTGACGAAGGTGGTGGCGCTCTCGACGACCGGCCAGGCCTGACCGGGCCCGGCCGGGTATGACCGCGGCCCGCGGCGCGTCCGGTCGCGCCGACACCTGGCCGGCCTCTCTCGTCCCCGGCGGGGTGCGACCGCTTCCCGCGCTTCTTCCTTCCCCACCACGGGCCGCTGACGTGCGTGCCCGCTCAGCGGGCCGGTACCGCTCCGTTCGGCGCTCCCGGCCCGCTCGGCGTCCCCACCGCGCCGCGGCCCAGCAGCAGGGCGAGGTCGTCGGCCTGGCAGCGGATCTCCGGGATGGCGGTCGTCTCCAGCAGGTTGCCGCGTCGCAGCGAGCCCAGCGTCCACAGCGGCGCCGGCGCCCGGCCACCGGTGGGGAGGAGCCGGGAGTCTGCGGGCGTGTTGGA
>NZ_JBHVWW010000051.1:0-3974 GCF_042882025.1 Kitasatospora sp. NPDC058243 | reverse complement strand
GGTCGACGAGTACGGACACCTGCTCGCGATCCTGTTGGTACCCCGCGAGGGGGTGGGGAGGACCCGGCCGGCTGCTGCGTTGTCGAACCCTCCCCCAACGGGGGCGGGGGAGCCGAGGCCGGTGGTGAGCAGGTCGGTGATCAGCGGGTCGTCGACCCGGGTGAGTTCGGCCTCGGAGCCGGTGCAGTTCAGCACCGCCCCCACCCGCAGCGCGCGGCCGTCGTCCAGCCGCACGTCGATGACCTCCCCGACCTCCCCGACCCCGTCGGGGCCGTCCGAGGTGGTCTTGGCGTCGGCCACGGTGCCCCGGCCGATGCTGACCAGACCCGCGTCGACGGCGGCGCGCAGGGCCCTGGCGCTGACCGGCGGGATCCGGTGGCGGTGGGTCTCCCAGAGCCGGAGGTCTCGGGCCAGCAGCCGGGCCTGGTCGGCGGGTGGGAGCTGCTGCCACAGGGCGCTGGTGAGGGGGCGGAGACTGTCGACCCCGGCCCGCCAGTCGCCGTGGACGCGGCGGCAGCGGGCGATCTGGCACAGCACCGCCCGGCGCAGCGCGGGCAGCCCCGCACGGGCGTCGAGCTGCGGGGCGACCGGGGCGACCGGCATGGTGAGCGGGGCGACCGGCGCGGTGAGCGGGGTGGCGGCGTGGGGTCGGGGGACCAGGCCGTGCCGGGACAGGGCGTGGACGACGCGGCCGGGGCGTTGCAGGCTGAGCGCCATGTCGACCATGGTCAGGCCGGTGCCGACGAGCAGGACGTCGCGGTCCTCGGGGACGGCCGCCAGGGCGCCGGGTGCCCAGGGGTCGGCCAGGAACCGCCCGGAGTCGCGCAGCGCCGGCGGTGCCCAGGCCTGGCCGGGTGCGAAGTTGCCCAGGGCCAGCACCGCCGCGTCGACGTCGAGCGGCGGCCCGTCGTGCAGCCACAGGCGCAGCGGCGGGGTGGTCGCCTGCGGCCGGTGGGTGAGGGCGACGACGCGGTCGGGGACCCGGACCAGGTCGGGGGTGCCGGGCTGGTCGGCCGCCGCCGCCAGGCTCTCGGCGAGGTAGCGGCCGAAGAGGCGCCGGGGGACGAAGTCGTGCTCGCCGCCGCGGTCGCCGAGCCAGCGCACGAAGTGGCCGGGGTCGTCCCGGTGGGCGCTCATCTGGCCGGCCCGGACGTTCAGCAGGTGGTGCGGCGCGTCGGTGCCGAACGCCAGCCCCGGGCCCGCGGGCCCGGGGTCGATGAGCCAGATCCGGGCCGGTGCGGGTCTCCCGGCGGCCGCGTGGTGGAGCAGGCGCAGCGCCGTCAGGGTGCCGGCGGCGCCTGCGCCCACCACGGCGATCTCTTGCGGGGTGCTGCTCTGGTTCACGGCGGCCGCGTCGGACGCGGCGGGAGACGTCATGCGGCCAACATCGAGCCGATCGCGCCGCCGCGTCCAACGACGGTTCATAGGCCCCTCGCCAAGCAGGACTTATGGCCGGGTGGCTCGGTGTCGCGCCGACCGGGGTGGGGGCGAAGGTCACGTAGGGTCCCGGGTTCGACACGTTCCGTCCCATAAGGAGAGTTTGGGGGCGCTCCGCCGCTCACCGTTCGAGCCTCTGGTTAGAGGGTGTCACGAAAGCTGTTGACCCCTCACGCGGATCCGCGTTATAACTTCTAACGAACGCGCAAGCATCTACCGCGTGCGGGGCTGCCACCGCCGCGTTCGCAGCTCGACAGGCAACGCCCGCCCACCAACTGACACTCGACCAAGGGGAATTCCATGTCCGGCACCCGCAGCACCGGCGTCCGCGCCGCCCTGTTCGCCGTCCCGCTCGTCGTCAGCCTCCTCGGCACCGCGGCCGCGCCCGCCGGGGCCGCCACCTCGCGCCCCGGTACCTCCCTGACCTGCCGCGGCGAGGGCGTCGACCCCCGGGCCCAGGTCCGCTACCGGGCCGAGACGGTGATCCACGCGCCGCTGCACACCATCTGGAAGCTGCAGACCGACGTGGAGCGCTGGCCGTCCTGGCAGGGCCCCGTCGCGAGCGCGGAGCGCCTCGACCACGGCCGCCTGCGCCCGGGTTCGGCGTTCCGGTGGACGACCCCGCTCCCGCCCAACCCCGCGACCACCGCCACCAGCCTGGACATCACCTCGACCGTCCAGCAGCTCAAGCGGGAGTCCTGCCTCCGCTGGACCGGCCCCGCCGACGCCGAAGGGCTGCACATCGACGGCGTCCACGTGTGGAACTTCACCCGGGTCAAGGGCGGCGTCCGGGTGAGCACCGAGGAGACCCACACCGGGCCCCAGGTCGACGCGGACGTCCCCACCGCGACCGCGATCCTGCGTCAGGGCCTCGACGGGTGGCTGCACGACCTGAAGACCACCGCCGAGGCCATCGCCGAGGCCGACGCAGACCGGGGCTGACCTGCGCCGATATGTCCTAGTCGGACAGGGATTCGAGGGCGGCCCGGGCGGCGTTGTGGCCGGGGATGCCGCTGACTCCGCCGCCGCGGACGGCGCCCGCGCCGCACAGCAGGACGTTCGGGTGGGCCGTCGCCACGCCCCAGCGGGCGGCGGGGCCGTCCACGGGCCCGGTCGCGAACGGGAAGGAGAGGTCCCGGTGGAAGATGTGGCCGCCGGGCAGGCCGATCTCCCGTTCCAGGTCGGGCGGGGTCTTGGCTTCCACGCAGGGCCGGCCGGTGGCGTCCGGCGCGAGGCAGTCGGCGATCGGTTCGGCCAGCACCTCGTCCAGTTGGGCCAGACTGGCCGCCAGGGCGCGCTCCTTGGCGGCCGGGTCGGTGAACAGCCGGGCGGGCATGTGCAGGCCGAACAGGGTCAGCGTCTGGAGGCCCTGGCGGACGGCTTCGGGGCCCAGGATGGTGGGGTCGGTGAGGGTGTGGCAGTAGATCTCCGACGGGGGTGCGGAGGGCATCCGGCCGGCCGCCGCCTCGGCGTAGGCGGTCTCCAACTGCCGGTAGCCCTCGGCGATGTGGAAGGTGCCCGCGAAGGCCTCCCGGGGGTCCGCGCCGGCGTCCCGGAGCCGCGGCAGCCGGCGCAGCACCAGGTTGACCTTCAGCTGGGCGCCCTCGGGCGCGGGCCCGGGCCCGGGTTCCTCGCCGAGGAGGCGGGCCAGGGTGGCCGGGGCGGCGTTGACCAGCACCCGGCGGCCCGCCGCGGTGGCCTCGCCGCCTTGGTGGCGGTACGTCACCTCGGCGTCGCCGTGGCCGTCGGTGGCGACGGCGGTGACCTCGCACCCGGTGCGGAGCTCCGCACCGGCGGCCAGGGCCGCCTCGGCCAGCGCGTCCGTCACCGCTCCCATGCCGCCGACCGGGACGTCCCAGTCGCCCGTCCCGTTGCCGATCACGTGGTAGAGGAAGCAGCGGTTCTGCCGCAGCGAGGGGTCGTGGGCGTGGGTGAAGGTGCCGATCAGCGCGTCCGTCAGGGCGATCCCGCGGACCAGGTCGTCGCTGAAGGTCCGTTCGATCGTCTCGCCCAGCGGCCGTTCGAACAGGGCGGTCCAGGCGGCGTCGTCGGCGATCCGCCGGCGCAGTTCGGCGCGTGCGGGCAGCGGCTCGGTGAGGGTCGGGAAGACCCGTCGGGCGACCTGCCCGGTCATGCCGTAGAAGCGCTGCCAGGCCTCCCACTCCCGGTCGGTTCCGGTGAGGGCCCGGAACGACTCCCCGGTCCGGCCGGGGTCGGCGGCGTCCACCAGCAGGCCGGTGGGCCTCCCGTCCCGGACGGTGGGTGTGTACGAGGCGATCCGGCGGCGCCGCAGGTCGAGCCGCAGGCCCAGGTCCTGGACGATCTTCCGTGGCAGCAGGCTGACCAGGTAGGAGTAGCGCGACAGCCGGGCGTCCACGCCCGGGAACGCCCGGGTGGAGACGGCGGCGCCGCCGACCCGGGGCAGCTGTTCGAGCAGCAGGACCCGGCGTCCGGCCCGGGCGAGGTAGGCGGCGGCCACCAGCCCGTTGTGGCCGCCGCCGACGATCACGGCGTCGTACCGGGCGGGGGTGGACGGG
>NZ_JBHVWW010000050.1:48439-66646 GCF_042882025.1 Kitasatospora sp. NPDC058243 | reverse complement strand
ACCACCGTTCCGCCCGGCGCCACCGCGTACTGGCGGATCACCGTCACCAACACCGACGGCGTCGACATCTCCGGCATCACCCTGACGGATACCGTCACCCCGGCATGCGCCACAGCCGCCGGCACCTTCAACCTCGCAGCAGGAGCGAACAAGCAGATCTTCTGCTCCAGCTCGCACCTGACGGAGTCGACGACGAACACCGTCACGGCCACGTTCCCCGGTCCCGGTGGGACGCCCATCACCACCCCGCCCTCCGAGGCCACGGCGAACGTTCCCTCGCTGGCCATCAACAAGGAGGTCTGCCAGTCCGACGTCCCCGGCAACTGCGCCGAGGGCGGGTCCGGTCCATGGGGCAAGGAGACGACTCTCCACAAGAACGACGGCAAGGAGGACTGTGACCGCGACAAGTGCAAGGCGTACTGGCGGATCACCGTCACCAACACCGGCACGGTCGACATCAGCGGCATCACACTGAACGACCAGCAGGAGGCCTCCTGCGTCGTCGCTGCGGGGATGTTCAGTCTGGCCTCCGGGCAGGAGAAGAGGTTCTTCTGCTCCAGCGTCATCACGGAGGACACGACCAACACCGTGACGGCCTCCTTCCTGCCGCCGAACGCCGCGCCCGGGACCCCGCCGATCACCACTCCCCCGTCCTCCGCGATCGCACGCTGCACCCCGCCCTGCGACAGGGACAAGTGCAACGAGCACAAGCCCGAACCGGGTGACGGCCACGGCCACGGCGGTCACGGCGACGGGATGGAGGTCGGCCACGGACCGGAGCCGGCCGGCTACCCGCAGCCGGGTGGCGGCAACGTCTCCGGCCCGAACGGCGGGGTCCTGCCGCACACCGGCGCCGCTGTGGTGCCCTTCACCCTCACGAGCGCGCTCCTGGCGGGCCTCGGCGCCCTGCTGGTCGTGGTCGTCAGGGTTCGGCGGAACCGGAAGGGAGTGAGGAGCGAGTGATCGCAGCCTGACCGGGGTCTGATCGGCCCCGACCGGTGGCCCGGGAACACCCGTTTCCGGGCCACCGCCCTGTCGTGGCGTTGCTGCGTTCGCATAATTGCTGATTGACGATCGGTACGGTGAGCAGCTCATCGCTCTGCTCATGTCTATAAACGGGGGGGAACAAGGCAATCACTCGACATCCGGCCGTCGAGTGTCGAACCGATTGGAACGAATCCCATGGCCTTCTGGGACGACGAGGATGCCCCGAATCCGACAGATGACTCCCCCGCGCCGTCCGATCGGCGGCAATCCGTCCGGACCGGGTCGGCGCACCGGACCCGCAAGCGCGTCCTGCTGGCCGTCACCGTGGCGGCCGTGGTCGTCGGCGGCGGATTCCTGTTCCGTCCGGGGTTCGGACCCGACCACGCCGAACCCCCGTCCGGGTCCAGCGGGGACTCGATCCCGGTCGGCTACCAGCAGGCACCCGCCACGCTGGTGGTCTACGAGGACTACGACTGCGCCGCCTGCCGGAAGTTCGCCGAGCGGTTCGACCCGACACTCCGCCAGCTGGTCGCCGAGAATCGCCTGGTCATCCAATACCACCCGGTGACGACCGACGGCCGCAAGACCTCGGCCCAGGCCGCCAACGCGGCGGCGTGCGCCCAGGACGCGGGAAAGTTCACCGCCTTCCGCGAGGTGCTCGTCGCGGAAGGCAAGCAGGATCCGGACGCGAAGCAGGACCTGCGCTCGCTCGCCGACCGGGTGAGCGAGCTGCGGTCCGCGGCGTTCGACCGGTGCGTCGACGACGGCACGCACGCGGGCTGGGTGAGCCGCGAGAGCGGCACGTTCGCGAAACAGTTCCACACGGACGCACCGGTGGCCGTGCTCAACGGCGACCGGGTCGAAATCGACGGTGACGGAGCTGCCACCAAGCTGTGGAAGACGGTCGAGGACCTCGCGCTGAAGGACCCTGGCTTCCACCCGCCGGTGAGCACCCCGTCGCACCCGCGCGCCTCGACGGGCCCGGCCGCCACCGCCTCGGGCTCGGCGCACGCGGCCTCCTCCGCCTCGGCGGCCTCCTCGCCCAGCAGGGCGAGGACGGCCGAAGCGTCCGGGCGTACGGCGGCGGCTTCCGGCGCCAGGGAGTCATCACACGCTTCCGACGACTGACGACCAGTCGCCCCGGCCGTTGTCACGCGACGGAACACCCCCGCCCGGTTCAGCGCCGCGCGTCACTCCCGGTCAGGACCGACCCGGCGGCTGAGGGCCACTGCGAGACGGCGGCCCGGAGTAATTCTTCCGGTAGACGCGGAAGGGCGGATAGGTATTCCGTCCCCTCCGTGGGCAGAACTCGCACCGAACAATTCGGGTTCAACGTTCAGAAACCAACCAGCGAACGAGGGGAACATGAGCCGGGCAAATCGAAATGGGAAGCTGATTGCACATGAGCGCAGGCGCGCGGAACGCGCGGCGCGGGAAATTCTCGCGAAACGTCGACGCCGTTTCATGGCATTCGGCCTCGTGCCCGCCGTCGTGACCTCTGCGGTGATCACAGGGGTCGTCGTGCAGACGTACCGGTCCCAGGACGACCGGCCCGCCCTGGCGCCCCTCGGAACCGTGGCCGGAGGCAAGGCCATCGAGGTGGGGGCGGAGAAGGCTCCGGCCACCCTGGAGGTATACGAGGACTTCCGCTGCCCCGCCTGCCAGGCGGCCGAGGCGCGCCTCGGCGAGGTACTGCAGAAGTACGTGCAGTCCGGTCGGCTGCGCCTGGAGTACCACCCCCTCGCGGCCATTGACGCCGGCCTTGGCGGGAAGGGTTCGCTGCGAGCGGCCAACGCCGTCGCGTGCGCGCAGGACCTGGCCAAATTCGCCCATTACCATGCCGTCCTCTTCTCCAACCAACCCGAGGAGAAGAACGACAGGTTCGCCGACCGTGCGGAACTCCTTCGGCTCGCCGAAAATGTCCCCGGACTGCGGACACCGGCTTTTGAGCAATGCGTCAACAAGGGAACGCACGAGGCTTGGGTGCGCACTGTCACGGAGGAGTTCCGCGACCACGAATTCCGGGGGACGCCGGCCTTGCTGCTCAACGGCAAGCAGCTCGACGGGCATGCCGGTGGGGCCATGGCCTCGAAGGAGGCGTTCGAGGGAGCGGTGCTCGAAGCCGTCGCCGAGGCCGGCGGGCCCTCACCGTCGCCCTCGGCGTCACTCCCCTCTTCGCCTGCGCAGCCGCCCGAGCATGCGGCCCGTCCGCGTTCGACGCCGAGTTCGGCCCCATCGCCCTGATCCGTACCGGCAGGCCCGCGCCAGGGGGGAGGGGGGAGTCGGCGTGTGGCTATGGGTCTGCGTTCTCGGTGTGCGGGGGGTCGGCGGGGCGTTCGGTGGCGGCGGGGGTGAAGAGGCCGGTCGTCTCGGTGATCGCGAGCAGGCGCTCGACCTGGGTGCTGGCCGCGGTGATCGCGAGGGTGCGGTCGGTGCGGTGCGCGGTGCTGCGCAGGCCCAGCAGGAGGTTGAGGCCGGAGCTGTCGCAGAAGGGGACGGCGGACAGGTCGACGTCGAGCCCGGTGCCGCTGGCCCGCAGCGCGCGTCCGAGGGTCTCGTCCAGGCCGCCGACGACGTCGAGGTCGATCTCGCCGCGGACCGTCGCACGGACCCGGTCCCCTTCGACGGCGAGCCGGACCAGCAGGCCCTTGGCGACGTGCAGGTCCGCGGGCAGGCTCCCGTCGGCCGGGGGCGGCGCGGGGGATGGAGGAGTCGGGGTCGGGGCAGCGGGACGCGCCACGGGCGGCTTACCGCGCATGGTCTCTTCTCCTGCCTGTGAGCCATGGGACGACATCTCCAGCGTCTGCCGAATCCCTTCTCACGTCAACCAATACGTGAACGGAAATTCGTCAATGGCAATGCGTGCAATCGGGTTCGGCCATGCGTGCCATCGGGGTGTCATCGGCCTGTCATCGGCGTGCCATCGGCGGCGTGGTCAGCGCAGCAGGACGGCCAGTAGCTCCGCCAGCGTCGGGCCGCTGTCGGCGGGGTGGCGCAGCTGCTTGCCGTCGATGACGCGGTAGACGTTCGAGCGCCCGACCCGGTGGTGGCTGAGATAGCCCGCCGCTTCGAGGTCGACGATGATCCGCTGGACCGCTCGCTCGGTCAGCAGGCAGCTGGTCGCGATGTCACGCACCCTGATGCCCGGGTCCCGGGCGATCTGCACCAGGACGCGCGCGTGATTGGTCAGGAACGTCCACTGGCGCCCGATGGCCGGCTGTTCTTCCACGCCCTCAGGATAGGGCGGTCGCGTTGGCTGAGACATGAGAGGAATTCGCGTGCTCCTTCCCGCTTTTCGTGGTCGCGGCGCGGTCTCGCGCACGGCCTGCATCCGCTCGCCGATCTCCCCCCTTGTGGTCCTCCCGGTGGTCCTCCCGGTGGTCCTCCCGCAACAGGACGATGGCATCGTTCGACATTGCCCGTCTCCTCACTCAGAGGCTTCCCCTCCCGACTCCGGCGTGTCCCCCGCTGCCCCTGTGCCAAACACCGCACTCAAACACCGCACTCAAACACCGCGCTCAAACATCGCGCGCCTCTGCCGAACACCGCTGACCTCCTGCTTCGGCGCCGACGGCCGCTCGCGCGCGGTTTGCCGGGCCGCCCATCGGGCAGCCGCCCCGCCGACACGAGCCGGGGCCGACGGCCCGGCCGCCCCGCGCCGTTCCCAGGACGGAGACCGCGACATGCCCATCAACCCCGAAACCCCCCAGCCCGAGCCGCCCGCCGACCCCGGACCCGACGCCAAGGACACCACCGACGCCAAGGACGCCGCACTCGACGCCTTCCGCGCCCCGGACCCGGACGGCCCGCTCACCACCGACCAGGGTGTGCGCGTCGACGACACCGACAACTCGCTCGTCATCGGCGACCGCGGCCCCACCCTGCTGGAGGACTTCCACCTCCGCGAGAAGCTCACCCACTTCGACCACGAGCGCATCCCCGAACGCGTGGTGCACGCCCGCGGTGCCGGCGCCTACGGCTTCTTCGAACCGTACGAGTCGCTCGCCGGGTTCACCTGCGCCGACTTCCTCCAGGAGGCCGGGCGCCGCACCCCGGTGTTCGTACGTTTCTCGACCGTGCAGGGACCGCGCGGCTCCGCCGACACCGTACGGGACGTCCGCGGCTTCGCCACCAAGTTCTACACCCGGCACGGGAATTACGACCTGGTGGGCAACAACATGCCGGTGTTCTTCATCCAGGACGCCGTCAAGTTCCCGGACTTCGTCCACGCGGTGAAGCCCGAACCGCAGAACGAGATCCCCACCGGCGCCTCCGCGCACGACACCTTCTGGGACTTCTGCTCGCTCCAGCCCGAGTCCACCCACATGCTGATGTGGGTGATGTCCGACCGGGCGATCCCGCGCAGCTACCGGATGATGCAGGGCTTCGGTGTGCACACCTTCCGCCTGGTGAACCGGGACGGGCGCGGCACGTTCGTCAAGTTCCACTGGCGGCCGCGGCTCGGCGTCTGCTCCCAGGTGTGGGACGAGGCCCAGGTCACCGCCGGGCGGGATCCGGACTTCCACCGCCGGGACCTGTGGGAGGCGATCGCGGCGGGGGACTTCCCCGAATGGGAGCTCGGTGTCCAACTGGTCACGGCGAAGGACGAGTTCGCCTTCCCCTTCGACCTGCTGGACCCGACGAAGCTGATCCCGGAGGAACTGGTGCCGGTGCGTCCGGTGGGGCGGATGGTCCTCGACCGCAACCCGCAGAACTTCTTCGCCGAGACCGAGCAGGTGGCCTTCCACACCGCCAACGTGGTGCCCGGGATCGACTTCACCAACGACCCGCTGCTCCAGGGCCGCAACTTCTCCTACCTGGACACCCAGCTGATCCGCCTGGGCGGCCCCAACTTCGGCCAGCTGCCCGTCAACCGCCCGCTGGCCGAGGTGCGGACCAACCACCGCGACGGCTACGGCCAGCAGGTCGTCCACTCGGGGACGAGTTACGCACCGAACTCGGTGGGCGGCGGCTGCCCGTTCACCATGGGCGGCGGCCACCTGCCGGAGGGGGTGTTCCAGCACTACCAGCAACGGGTCAACGGCAGGGCGATCCGGCGGCGCAGCCCCAGCTTCGCCGACCACTACAGCCAGGCCGCGCTGTTCTGGCGCAGCATGGCGGGCTGGGAGCAGCGGCACATCACCGCCGCGTTCGCGTTCGAGCTCGGCAAGGTGGGCGACCAGGAGGTGCGGCGCCGGATGGTCGGCAACCTGGTGCGCGTGGACCCCGACCTGGCGGCGGAGGTCGCCCGGCGCATCGGCGTGCCCGAGCCACAACCGTCACCCGGAGACCGGGCGGCAGCGAAGGGCGACGAGTCGGCGGGCGCCCGGGTCTCCCCGGCGCTCAGCCTGGAGAACCTGCGCGGCAGCGGCATCCGTACCCGCAAGGTCGCCGTGCTGGCCGCCCCCGGGGTCGACGGCGGCCAGGTGCGGGCCGCGCACGAGCGGCTGGGCGCGCAGGGCGCCGTCGTGGAGACGCTGGCCGCGCACGGCGGTCACGTGGCCGCCCGTGGCGGTGGCCCTCTGCTGGTGGACCGCCCGCTGCCCACCACCGCCTCGGTGCTGTACGACGCGGTGGTGGTTCCGGACGGCGCCGGGCCCGCGCTGGCCGCCGATCCGGACGCCGTCCGCTTCCTCGCGGAGGCGCTGCGCCACGGCAAGCCGGCGGCGCTGCTCGGCTCCGGCGTCGACCTGGCCCGGGCGGGCGGTTACGACGCGCCCGGGAGCCTGGCCGGCGTCGCGCTCCACGACCCGCAGGAGCCGGCGGATCCGGCCCTGTGGGACGGCTTCGCCCGGCTGGTCGAGCGGCACCGCTTCCCGGAGCGCTGACCCCACAGCGGCGCCACGTCCGTGCCCGTGCCCGCCGGCGGGGCACGGGCACACGGCGGCCCCGACCGTTCGAGCCGGGGCCGCCGCCAGGGGGTGCGGTCAGGGGGGTGCGGTCAGGGGACGTGGACGGTGACGGGGCTCAGCCGGGGGTGATCCGGCCGCGCCAGCCACCCTCCTCCCGGCCCTGGTCCTCGATGAAGTCCTTGAAGCGCCGGAGGTCCCCCTTGACCCTGCGGTCGACCATGCCCAGCATGTCGCCGGTCTTCTCGGCCATCCCCTCCGGCTGGAAGTTGATGGCCAGGTTGATCCGGGTGTGCCGGTCGTCCAGTTCCTGGAAGGTGACGACGCCCTTCTGCCGCACGTCGCCGTCCGTCGTGCGCCAGGCGATCCGCTCGTCGGGCAGCTGGTCGATGATCTCGGTGTCGAACTCGCGGGTGACGCCGCCGATACTGGTCCGCCAGTGGTTGTGGCGCTCGTCCAGCTGGGTCACCGCGTCGACGCCCTCCATGAAGCGCGGGAACTCCTCGAACTGGGTCCACTGGTTGTACGCGGCGTGCAGCGGCACGTCGACGTCGACCGTCTCCTTCACCATGCTCATCTGGGGCCTCCTCACGTGTGCGGTGGCCGAGCCTTTCCCGGCCGCCCGCGCGCCTGCCCGCTGCGCCGCGCCCTAACCCACCCGCACGCCGTAGCACCGGCCACCCGGCTTGGCGCCGGCGCTACGGCGTGCGGCGGGCCTGGACCACGGCGCGCCCGGCCAGCGCGCCGCCGTAGACGGTGTAGCCGACGCCGATCAGCCAGGACTGGACGATCAGTACCGTCCCGACCGTCCCGTAGGAGACCGCGTTGGACACCAGCAGCGGCGCGAAGACCAGCCGGGAGAAGAGCCGCAGACCCGCCAGCGCCACCATGGTCGCGACGGCTCCGGGCAGCAGCTGCCTCGGCGGGACGCGTCCGGCGAGCAGCAGGTGCTGGAGCCACCAGAACAGCAAGAGGCCGCCGACGGTCGTGACGGCGATGCGGAAGGAGGGCTGGACGGCCGAGTGGTGCCAGGGCATGCCGCTGGAGGCGGCCAGCACGATGTACCCGATCAGCCCGGCCAGGCCCAGGGTCTGGCGCCAGACCGCGTGCCACGGGCCGCGGTCGAGCTCCCACACGCGCTCGTAGACGCCCTGGACGGACGCCATCAACGAGACCCCGAAGACCGCCAGCGCGGCCAGGCCGAAGCCCGTGGTCGTGCTGAGCACCTGGCCCCGGGAGGCGAAGAGCCGGTGGACGGCGTCGGCGCCCGCCCCGCTCAGGCCGAGGCCGTCGGTGATCCACTCGGAGATCCCGCTGCCGCGCGAGGGGAAGGCGGCCGCGATGACGATCAGCAGCGGCACGAGGGTCACGAAGAAGAGCGCCGCGAAGGCCATCGAGCGCTGGAGCAGTTCGATGGTGCGGCCGTGTTCCCACACGCCGACGACGGCCGCCCGCAGGACCTGCCACCAGCTGCGGGCGATCTCCGTCAACCGGCTGCGGCGGCGCACGCCGCTCAACCCAGGACGCCGCGCGGCGACGGCGACGGCGGGGACGGGGACGGGGACGGTCGGTTCACGGCCACTGGATCCTCGCTGTGCTCGACGCCCACGGACGGACCTGCCCCGTCAGGATGCCACCGCGCGTGGCGCGTCCGGCGCTCCGGCGTCGCGACCGGCACCCGGTGGCGCCGGGTGGCCGCGCGCGGACACCGCTCCTCCCGGACGCGGAACACCCGCCCGGCAGGCCGCCGACAGACCATCAGCTCGCGGCCAGCCGCAGGTCGCACCACACCGTCTTGCCCGTCCCCGACGGGTGCCAGCCCCAGCGCAGGGTGAGCCGGCTCAGCAGGAACAGGCCGAGGCCTCCCGATTCGTCCGGGGGGTGCGGGGGCCGGGGCAGCGGCGGGCGCGGGCTGGCGTCGCTGACCTCGATCCGCAGCCGGCCGGTGGCGCGGATCAGGAGCAGCGTCCCGGGCTCGCCGGCGTGGCGCAGGGCGTTGCCGACGAGTTCGGAGACCAGCAGGACGGCGTCGGCGACCAGCAGCGGGTCGCCGACGTCGGCCAGGAACTCGGCGGTGAAGGCCCGGGCGTCGGCGGCCGCCCCGGGGTGGGCCCGGAGCGGCAGCCGCTGCGCCCACGGCCTCGTGGGGAGCGGGCGTCCGGCGGAAGGCCGTGGTCCGGTCATGCGGTCGCGTCCTTCCCCGGCCCGGTGAGGGGCCCGTGGTCGTCGTGGGATCGGCTCCGGGGGCGTCGCCGCCTCAGTGGCCGAACAGGTGGCGGATCCGGCCGCCGCGCGGGGGCTCGACCGGTAGGCCGACGTCCTGGCCGCCCTACTGGGCGGGGCGTTCCTCGGGCGGCGCGGGCTGCTCGCCCCCGTCGGGCGGGAGGGGTCGCTCGGGCGGGTCCGGCCGCACCACCGGCTGGGACCGCTGGTGGGCCGCCCGGTGCGCGGCCGGCCGGACGGGGCGTCGGGTTCGCCGGGACCGCCGGACCGTCAGGACCATCAGGGCCAGGCCCAGGCAGAAGAGCAGGGCGAGGGCCAGCCCGGCGAGGAAGATGCCCAGGCTGTCGAGCGCCGGCAGGCGGATGCCCAGCACCGTCGCCTGGTAGTCGGGCCCGCCGGAGAGGTTGTCCGCGATCAGCAGTCCGGCGAAGGCACCGGCCGCCGCCATCAGCAGGAGTCCTAGCAGCAACATGGGGAGTCCTCTCCGTCGTCCGGTTCCGGTCGCCCCCGCAGGGCCGCGCCTACCCGGGCGGGCCCGTGCCTAACGCCGCGCTTCGCGGGCCTGCTCAGGGCGAGGGGACCGGGGTTCACGCGGCAGGGGGCTACCGGCTCTGGACGGCGATCAGGCAGGTGTCGTCGTCGGTGTCGGCGGGGCTGAGCTCCAGCAGCCGGTCGAGGTAGCGCTCCAGGTCGGGGCCGGGGGCTCCGGCGGCGCGGATCAGCTGGTCGACGGACTCCTCGACCGGGCGGTCCCGGCGTTCGACCAGGCCGTCGGTGTAGAGGACCAGGACGTCGCCCGGCGGCAGGTGGGCGGTGTGCTCCTCGTACCGGGCGTCGTCCAGGGCGCCGAGGAGCACGCCGTGCGGCAGCGGCAGCACCTGGGCGCCGTCCGCTCCGACCAGGATCGGGGGCAGGTGCCCGGCCCGCGCCCAGCGCAGTTCGCCGACGGCCGGGTCGATGAGCACGCAGACGGCCGTCGCGGTGATCTGGCCGGGTTCGCGCAGGGCGACGGTGTTGGCCCACTCCAGCATCCGGGCCGGGCCGGCCCCGGTGACGGCGAGGCCGCGCAGCGCGTGCCGCAGGGCGACCATGCCGGTGGCCGCGCCGACGCCGTGCCCGGCGACGTCCCCGACGGTGAGCAGCACCCGCTTGTCGGGCAGCAGCAGCACGTCGTACCAGTCGCCGCCGACCCGGTCGTGCTGGGCGGCGGGGCGGTAGCGGACGGCGGCGCGCAGGCCGGCCGGGCCGAGCGGGGGCGGAGCGGCGGGCAGGAGGGCCTGCTGGAGCCGCAGCGCCAGTCGCTCGCTGTCGGCGGTCTCCTGCTCGCTGTCGGCCAGGCGTGCCCGGGTGGCGCCGAGTGCGACCTCCGTACGGTGCTGGGCGGACACGTCGTGGAAGGCGCCGCGCACCCCGGTGAGCCGGCCGTGGTCGTCGAGGAGGGGCTCGGCGATCACCCGGGTGTACCGGTGGGTGCCGTCCTGGTGGGCCAGGCGGACGACGGCGGAGGCGGTCCGGTGCCGGCGCTGGACGGTGTCCAGCAGGCGCCGGATCGCGGGCTCGTCGTCGGGGTGGGCGTGCCGGGCGAGCTGGGCCAGCGGGACCGGGTCGGTGTCGGGCGGCAGCCCGTAGATCTCGTGCAGGCCGTCGCTCCAGCGGATCCGGCCGTCGGCCGGGCACTCCTCGAACCCGGCCACCCGGGCCAACCGCTGGGCCTGGCGCAGCAGGGCGCTCTGCTCGGCCTCACCGGCCCGCGCGGTCTCCGTCTGCCAGCCGACCAGCACGCGGCCGCCGACGGGGGCCGCCGCGAGCAGGACGGTGGCGGGAAGCGCGAGTCCGCCCTGCTGGAAGACCAGCCGGACCCGCTCGCCGGGCAACGGGACCCCGGTCTCGTGCACCCGGATCAGCCGTTCGAAGAGGCCGCCGGCGCACGCGGCCGGGTAGACCTCCAGGAGCGAGGTGCCCTCCAGCGTGTCCCGGGGGCGGCCCAGTGGATCGCGGAAGTGCGCGTTGGTCCGCAGGAGCGTGAAGTCGGCGACCTCTCCTCGGCGGACGACCGGCTCCAGCAGCAGGGCCGGGGTGGGCAGGCCCTCCAGGAGGGCGGTGTCGTCGCCGGGCGGGACGGGGACGGGGGTGGGGGCGGCGTCGGCGTCGGCGTCGGCCAGGAGGGTCGCGCAGAGGTCGGCGAGGGCGTGGAGCCGACGGCGTTGGGGCCCGCCGAGCACGGGGGCGGGGGCGGGGGCGGGGCCGGGGCCGGGTGCGGGTGCGGGTGCGGGCCACAGGACCTCCAGCGCGCCCCGGCGGCGGCCTGCGTCGATCAGCGGGAGGACGGCCCGGGCCGAGCCGGCCCCCACCGACGGGCCTGCGGCCTCCGGATCGCCGGGCCACAGCTCCGCGCCGCCGACCACGACGCGCTGGGCCGGGGTGGGGACGCCGGGTGGCACCCGGCTCCAGGCGTCGGCCTCGGCAGCGGACAGCCCGGCGTGCGCGGCGAGGGCGAGCACACCGCCCGGCAGCCGCAGCCACAGCGCGACGGCGTGCGCGCCGAGCGCATCTGCCGTCTGCTCCAGGACGGCTTCGGCGACGCCTTGCAGATCAGCGATGGCGGCCAGCGCGGGCGTCACGGGTTCGGCTGTGCCCGCGAGCAGCCCGGGTGCCTGGCCGGGTGGCTGGCCAGGTGGCTGGCCGGACATCCCGGCGATGTCGGCGGCCAGGGCCGCCACGGGCACGGCGGCCTCCCGGGCGAGCCTGGCGAGTCGGGCGGCGGCTTCGGCGGGGAGCAGGCCGAGGCGTTCGGCCAGGATCCCGGTGGCCAGGTCGACGACGGCGCGGGCGCGGGCGTCGGCTTGCACCCGGGCGGCGGTGCTCTGGAGCCGGCGCACGGTTTCGGCGAGGGCCCGGGCCGTGGTGTCCGAGGGCTCGTGCCCGGCGGTCATGGCGTGTCCAGCCAGTGCCGCATCCGGCCGAGCAGGTGTCGGGTGTCGACGGGTTCGGTGACGTGGTTGTCGGCGCCAGCGGCGAGGCTCTTGTCCTGGTCCCCCGGCATGGCCTTGGCGGTGACGGCGATGACCGGCAGGCGGGCGAAGCGCTCGTCGGCGCGGATGGCGGCGATCGCGGTGTAGCCGTCGAGGCCGGGCATCATCACGTCCATCAGCATGAGGTCGGTCTCGGGGCGGGTACGCCGCAGGTCGAGCCCGGCGCGGCCGTCGGGGGCGTGCAGCAGGCGCTTCCAGGTGCCGGAGACGCCCTCGACCCGGGCCTGGCCACCGAGCCGGCCCTCGCTGCCGACCTCGCGGGCGATCCTGGTCACCTCGCCGGCGAACGCGGACGGCTGGTCGACCATGGTGTTGAAGATCGTCGCGATCTCCCCGAGCACGCCGGGCCGCTCGGGCGCGGGCCGGGTGGCGAAGTCCCCGTCGCGCACGGCGGTCAGCCCGGCGCGCAGGTGCCGCAGGGCCTGCTCGGCCGGATCGGCGCCGGGTGCCGGCCGCTCGTCCATCCGTTCCACCGCCCGGGTCCGCCGCACGCCCGGGGTGCCCGACCGGGCGCCCCGACCCCGGGGCGGCGGGCCGCCGCCCTGCTCCCACTGTGCCACCGGAGGGCGAAGGGCGACAGGCAGGACAGGTGTCGGTCCGACGGGCCGAGGCCCGGGGCCCGCGCGGCCCGGGGCGACGGGCCGCGCGTTCACTCCGGTGGCGCGTCCCGCAGCACGAAGACCTCGACGGCCCCGGTCAGTTCGAGCATCCGCAGGACCAGCGGGCGGGGGCGGGCCAGTTCGATCCGGCTGCCCTCGGCGGCCGCGCGGGCGTGGGCCCGGAGCATCGCGTTGAGCCCCGTGGAGTCGCAGAACTCCAGGCCCGCGCAGTCGAGCACGATGACGGTGAGGGGCGCGGCCAGGGCCGCGTCGAGGGCCGTGTGCAGGGCGCCGACCGAGTCGAGGTCGAGTTCGCCGTCCAGCGCGAGGACGGTGCCGCCGGCCCACGGCCGGGCCCGTGCGGTGAACCCGCCCGGCCCCGGGGCACCCGGCGCCGGGGCACGTCCGGTCGGTGGTCGGCGGGTCATGGTGTCGGCTCCTTCCGTTACCGGCCGGTCGGGCGGTTCACGCCGTACGGTACGCATCCGCTCGGGCGGGTGCGGGGCGCAGCCCGTGGCCGGGGGCGCCGTCCGCGCCGGGGGTGACGGTGCCGCCCGCCGGGTCGGGGGCGCCGTCGAAGGGCAACCGCTCGACCCGGACGTGGTCGGAAACCTTCGGGGACACGGTGTTCCTCCTTCATCACGCTTCATCACGCTTCGCCCAGGGCGGCCCCCCGCAGCGCGGCTATCCGCTGCGGGGGGCCGGAAACGCCCGGGAGGGAGGGAAATCAGCGCGGCGCCTCGGGTTCAGCGGCTCCCTCGTCGTCCGCTCCACAGTCGTCCGCTCCCTCGGGTTCGGCCGGACCTGCGGGTTCGTCCGCCCAGCCGGGGGCGTCGCGGTCCTCCAACTGCTCGCGCAGGCTGGTGAGGGTGGCGGTGAGCAGGCGGGAGACGTGCATCTGGGAGACGCCGATGCGCTCGGCGATCTGGGACTGGGTCCAGCCGTCCCAGAAGCGCAGTTTGAGCACCGTCTGATCGCGGCACGACAGGCGGGCGAGCAGGGGGCGCACGGCGGTGCGGAACTCCGCGAGTTCGATGCCGGGGTCGCAGGCCCCCAGGCGGTCGAGCATGGCGCAGCCGCTCTCGTCGAGGTCCTGCTCGCGCGGCGCGTCCAGCGAGTCGGGCCGGTAGACGCGGCCGGCGACCAGGCCCTCGGTGGCCTCCTCGACGGTGATGTGGAGGTCCTCGGCGATCTCGTCGGGGTGCGGGAGGCGGCCGAGTTCCTGCTCCAGCCGGTCGGATCCGCGGGCCACGGTCAGGTACAGCTCCTGCATGCCGCGCGGGACCCGGACCGGCCAGGAGGTGTCGCGGAAGAAGCGTTTGATCTCGCCGGCGATGGTGGGGATGGCGTAGGTGACGAACTCGACGCCGCGCTGCGGGTCGTAGCCGTCGACGGCCTTGATCAGGCCGATCGTGCCGACCTGGAGGATGTCATCCATGTCCTCGGCGCGGTGCCGGAAGCGGGCGGCGATGAAGCGCACCAGCGGCATGTTGAGTTCGATGATCGTGCCGCGCACGTAGCTGTACGCGTGCGTTTCGCGGGCGAGTGCGGCCAGGCGCTCGAACAGCGCGTCGCTGAGCTCGCGCGCCTCGTACTTGCCCATCGCGCGCAGTTGCGCGTCCGTCGGGCGGGGTGGCACGTCGGGCGGCAGGCCGGACGGCGGGGCGGCCGTCCGGTCGGTGGGGCGACCGGTTTCCATCATGGTGGACACGGTGGCTCTCTCCTGGGGCATCGGGGCGAACGCCCGGCACCGCGAGCGGCTCGCGCCGAACGCGACGGGGCTGCTTTCCGGAGGACCTGTGCCCGGCTTCCGTCGGGCGACGGTCCCGGTGGCACCCGGCGAGGGTGCGGACGCGACTGGCTGCGATCCACGGCCGCGTCATGCGTTCTCTACCCGACACACGACTTCCAATTCATGCTTTGGGCGGTTTATTACCTTATCTACGGGTGCACGCGCATGCCGACCACGCCGGTCAGGATGACCATCCCGACTCCCCCGGGCCCGGACACCGAGCCGCCCCCCACCCGAACCCCGCCCCGAAGCCGGGCGAGGACCCCGACCCGAAGCCGCCGCCCCAGCCGCACCCCGGTCAGACCTGACCCCCTGTTCCCGGGGGGTCAGAGCTGGAGGGCGCCGGGATCCACCGGGGGCGCGACCTCCAGCCAGACCAGCTTCCCCTCGCCCTCGGGCAGGCAGCCCCAGTCGCGCGCCAGCCGGTCCACCACCCGCAGGCCGTGGCCGCCGGGACGGCCCGGGTCCGCGAACGGGCGCAGCCGCGGCGCGGCCGGGCTGGCGTCCGAGACCTCCACCCGCAGCCGCTCGCCGTCCCAGCCCAGCCGCAGCTCCCGGGGACCGCCGGGCGCGTACAGGCACGCATTGGTGACCAGCTCCGACACCATCAGCAGCACGTCCTCCGCCGCCGCCAGCCGCCCGGCATCCGGCGCGGGCAGCCAGTGCCAGGCGAGCAACGCCGCACGGCTGAAGTCCCGGGACCGCTGGACCGCGCTCTCACTGCCGGCCAGTACGAGCCGCCTGGTCCGGTCGGAGCCGCTCGGCCGCTGGCCGGAGTCCTTCGGCAACGCTCCCTCCCCGGAGCTCTTCATGCCGGGTTCTCCTCACTCCACGTCGTCGCAGCCGCGCTGCGGCGGGTCCGCGGTCTTCAGAGCGGCGTCGAGGTCGGGGTGGATGCGCAGCACCGTATCGGCCTCCGTGATCGCGAACAGCCTCGCCACCACGGGCCTCGGACCGGCGAGTTCCAGCCGCAGGCCGGCCGCCTCGGCGTCCAGGCGTGCGCGCAGCAGCAGGTTCAGCCCGGTGGAGTCGCAGAACCTCAGGCCGGTGAGGTCGACGACGATCCATTCCTCGCCCCCGGCCACCGGACGGGACAGCGCCGTCCACAGCCCGTTCGCGCTGCCATGGTCCAGTTCGCCTTCGACGGAGACCACCCGCGCGCGGCCCTCCCGGCGCACCGCGACGCGAAGGCCGCCGGGTTGCTGCTCGGCCGGCCGTGGCAGGGCAGGCTCCCGGTCCGTTCGCGGCGGAGTCCTGTCGTCCCGACCGCCGTCCCGCGCGGCGGTTCGGGTCGCGCGTCCGGCCCGGGCCGGACGGACCGCCGCCCCGGGCAGGTCTGCCCCGGGCAGGGCCGGGCTCACCACCCGCTCCTCGTCCATGCCCCGCGTGTGCCCGCAGCCGTGGTGGCTACACGTGTGCTGGCGTTCTCCACCGTCGGGCACGTCGGCCTGTTCCTGACCGCCGCGGCAGCTGTGAACGCGAGCGTTTCCGGCCCACCGGCTGCTTCTTGCCCGTCGATCGTTTCCGGCCCGCCGACCGTTTCCGGACCCTCGCCCGTTTCCGGCCCGTCGGCCCGGGTAGCCGCGCGACGCCGGACGAAGCCCGGCAGACGCCAGGGAGGCCGCCCGTGCGAGTGAACGGCGCGAGACCGGCCCGGCGGCGCCACCCGACCCGGGTGGTCCCGCCCCGGGCGCGCCCCGTCGTGTCCGGCGGGTCCGGAGGCCGCGTGCCGGCCGGGCTGCGGACCGCCGCCGGGTACACCTGGCGGCTGCTCCTGCTCGGGGTGGCCGCCTACCTGGCCGTCTCCGTCCTCGGCCAGCTCCAGATGCCGGTCATCGCCGTGTTCCTGGCGCTGGTCATCACCTCGGTCCTGCGGCCGCTCGTCGACCTGCTGGCACGGACGCTGCCCCGCTCGATCGCCGTCCTGCTGGTCCTCGTGTGCGCCATCGTGGTCGTGGGCGGCGTTCTCGCCCTGGTGGGGACGACCGTCGCCGGCGAGTGGGGCCGGCTGGGCACCGAACTGCGCGGCGGCCTCGGGCAGATCGACCACCTGCTCGCCGGCGCCCCCTTCCACCTGCGGGCCGGCACCGTCACCGACCTGCGCGCGAAGCTCGGCGAGTTCATCACCGCACACCGCTCGGCGCTGCTCAGCACCGCGCTCAGCGGGGCGAGCCGGGTTGTCGAAATGCTCACCGGGCTGGCGCTCGCGGTGTTCTGCTCGGTGTTCTTCCTCCACTCCGGCGACCGGATGTGGTGCTGGGCGCAGCACCAGCTCCCGGCCCGGTCACGATCTGCCTGGAACCGCGCGGGGCACGCCGCGTGGCGCACCTTCGCCGGCTACACCCGGGGTGTGCTGATCGTGGCGGCGACCAACGCGGTGCTGGTCGGCATCGCGCTGGTCGTCCTGCGGGTGCCGCTCGTGCTGCCACTGATCATGTTGGAGTTCGTCGCGGCGCTCGTCCCGCTGATCGGCTCCCCCATCGCGCTGGCCGTCGCCGCGCTGGTCGCCCTGGCGGCCCGCGGCCCAGTGGTCGCGCTGCTGGTGCTCGGGCTGATCGTGGTCATCGGCCAGATCGAGGGCCATCTGCTGCACCCGCTGGTCATGGGCTGGTCCGTCCGGATCCACCCGGTGGCGATCGCGCTGTCGGTGATCGGCGGCGCCGTGCTGGCCGGTGTCCTCGGCGCGGTGGTGGCGGTGCCGGTGGTGTCGGTCGCCTGGGCGGTGATCTGCGAACTCCGCGACCACGGCCCACCACCCCGCCCGGGTCCACGCACCGGCCCCCCAACGGCACACCACGGGCAGCCGCACCGCCAACACGACGAACGCCGCCCCCCGCACCGACCCGCCCCCGGCCGGGGCCCCCGGTGATCGGACTGATCACACCACGACGGCCCGAAGGGTCGAATCTGCGCAGGGATTGCACGCGGCCCGTTCCCTTCCGGGCCGGGCGTCGTTGAGCAGGTGATTGACGTGATCCGGCCCGGACGGTCCGCGCATTGCCAAGTGACCCGCCCAGGGCTCGACCCATTGGCATGACGAGGGAGACTGACGATGAAGCTGAGTGTTCGACGCGGGCTGCTGGCGGCGGCCGCCACGGTCGGGCTGATCCTGGTGGCGGCCGCGCCGCAGGCCACGGCGGCCGGCCCGCAGCACCCCGCCTCCACCACCAGTACCGAGCAGGCGGGCGGGCAGCGGGTGGCGCCGGGGGACCCGGTCCGCGACGGGAGCCCGGACTCCGCGGTCGACCGGGTCGCCGACTTCTACGGCGCCTACATCGACGCCGTCTCCGACGGCACCGACAACCTGTCGGACGGCCTGCGCGCCCACTACCTCACGGCGGACTTCCAGCAGCGACTGGCCGCCTGGGAGCAGGCCAACCACGCCGACGGCGTCCTCCGCGCCCAGGACGTGCCCACCCACTGGGAGGTGCGGTACCACGACTCCGGAGCCGGCCACCTGTTCACCGTCGTCACCCTCACCTGGGGCACCGGCCCCAACGCCGGGCACACCAAGCTGGCCGTGCAGAGCGACCTGAGCACCAAGCTCATCTCGGACATCGAGGACGCCCCGGCCGGGTACTGACCCGACTCCCGCCGACTGCCGTCCGTGGTGGGGACGGGCCCCCAACCCGTCCCCCCCCCTCCCCCCCCCCCCCCCCCCCAGCCCCCCCCCCCCCCTCCTCCCCCCCCGAAAAAAAAACCCCACCAAACCCCACAACCCCCAC
>NZ_JBHVWW010000050.1:45329-48429 GCF_042882025.1 Kitasatospora sp. NPDC058243 | reverse complement strand
GGCGAGCAATAATGCTCGCCATGTTGAGAATCCAGCTCCCTCCTTAGCTCTTGCCTTGGGTTTTGCCCCCCCCCCGTCTCCCCCCCCCCCCCACTGCCGTCGCCGCATCGTCCGAGGTACACCCGCGCCGTTCTGCCGCCGGCGAAAAACCGGCCCGACCGGGCTCGACGCTCACTACAGTCCGGTCCCATGACGACGGTTACCACGCGCACGGTCGAATACCCGGCCGACGGCCTCACGATGATCGGGCACCTCGCGCTCCCGGCCGGTACCGGCCGCCGACCCGCAGTCCTGGTCGGGCCCGAGGGGCCGGGGCTGAACGACTTCCAGCGCCGCCGGGCCGACGCCCTCGCCGAACTCGGCTACGTGGCAATGGCCTTCGACATCAACGGCGGGCGCTGGTTCACCGACCCGCAGGAGATGCTGGCGCACGTCACTCCCCTGCTCGCCGACCCCGACCGGATGCGCGGCATCGGCCACGCGGCGCTCGACGTGCTGCGCGCCGAACCGCGGACCGACCCCGACCGGATCGCCGCCATCGGCTACGGCACCGGCGGCGCGATCGCCCTGGAACTCGGGCGCGCGGGCGTCGACCTGCGCGCGATCGGCACGGTCAACGCCCTGACCACGGGCCGACCGGGCGAGGCGGCGCGCATCCGCGGCCCCGTCTGGGCCGGGGTCGGATCGGAGGACCCGATCATGCCGCCCGCGCAACGGGACGCGTTCGCCGCCGAGATGCAGGCCGCGGGCGTCGACTGGCGCCTCGTGGTCTACGGCGGCGCGCTGCACGCCTTCCACCACCCGACGGTCGGCCACGCCGTGCTCCCCGGCGTCGGCCACCACCCCCGGCACGCTCAGCGCGCCTGGCGCGACATCGTCGCCCTGCTCACCGAGTGCCTGCCCGTAACGGAGTGACCCGGCCGTACCGGCGACGTGCGTCTCGGAACTGCTCGGTCCACCTCCTCTCGTTTTTCGTTCGCCTGGCCACGTTGCCCGACCTGCCGATGTACAGCACCGGATGACCGACTGCCCCCGCGTCCACCCAGACATAGATGCCCGATCCGGTCACCTCGTCCGCGCTCTCCGGCCCGATCGCCGCACGTATCGTGCCGATGTCCATGCACCCCTCCCAGGTCTCACGAAGGACGCCGACTGTACTGATCGGCCCCGGCGTACTGACAGCCGGGGCCGACCGACGTCCCCTGGCCGACCTGCCTGCCCCGACCGCGGCGGGCACCTCGGCGGGGCCACACCGTTGCCGGCGCCCACGACCGTGACCCGCACGAACTCGACTCGACCGGCTCGACGGTTCGAATCAACCGGTCCGGAGCAGGGCGCGCAGCTCGGCGGTGCCGATGATGTGGGCCCGCGAGGGGAGGACCTTCTGCAGCAGGGCGTCGTGGACTTCGGTGTCCGGGTCGGCGACGCCGTCGGACAGGACGTAGAGCCGGTAGTCGCGGTCGGCCGCGTCGAGGACGGTGGACAGGACGACACCGCTGGTACTGACGCCGGAGACGACCAGGGTGGTGATGCCGCGCTCGCGCAGCTGCTGGTCGAGGTCGGTGGTGGACATGCCGCCGAAGCGGGTCTTGCGCACGACGAGGTCGTCGTCCCGGGGGGCCAGGCGCTCGTGGATGGCCGTGGCAGGGTCCTCGTGGTGCATGACGCGGTGTCGGGCCAGCGGGGCGAAGGACTTGTTGGTGGCCGGGATCGCGTCCCAGTCGGCCTCGGTGAAGCCGACGCGTACGTACGCGATGGTGCCGCCGCTGGTGCGGACGTCGGCGATGGCCGCTTCCACACGGTCGAGCAGGGCTTCGCGGTCCCCGCCTTCGGGCAGCAGGGCCAGGATCGCGGGCTGGCAGTCCAGGACGAGCAGAGCGGTGTGCGCGGGGTCAAGTGCGGGGGCGGTACTCACGCGAGTGTTCTCCTTGCTTGGCGGCACCCGGTCGGTGCGGGGACACGATTCGGCGGACCGAAAGCCACTCCCCCCGCACAACCGATCGGCGATCGGAAGCATCAAAGCGCGCCTCATCCCCGGGGATCAAACAACCCCAGGACCATCAACCCACAACCACCAGTTGTACCTATAGAGTGCCGCCATGGACCTCGACACCGTTCGGACCTTCGTCGCCGCCGCCGACGCGGGGCAGTTCCAGGAGGCGGCCGCCGAGCTGGCCGTCACCCAGCAGGCCGTCTCCAAGCGCATCGCCGCGCTGGAGCGCAACCTCGGCGTGCGGTTGTTCACCCGCACCGCGCGCGGGGCCGAGCTCACCATCGACGGGCAGGCGTTCCTGCCCCACGCGCGCGAGCTGCTGCGCGCCGCCGAGCGCGCGGTCGAGTCCGTGCGCCCCGGCCGCCGTCCGCTGCGCGTCGACGTGATCAACTCGCGCGGGGCGGCGTCGGGCCTGATGCGCGGCTTCCACCTCGCGCATCCCGAGATCGACCTCGACGTGATGATGCTGTTCGAGATCGAGACGGCCGTCACCGCCATCCGCTCCGGTGCGATCGACGCGTCCTTCCGCGCCGTCGTCGCGCCCGGCCGGCCCCTTCCCGAGGACATCGAGTCCGTCCGGGTGATCGACGAACCGCTCCAGCTCCTCACCGGTCCCGCCCACGCCCTGGCGGGCGCCCGGTCGGTGACCGTCGCCCAGCTCGCCGGGCACCGGATCTGGATGCCCGGCATCGTCCCCGGTACCGAGTGGGGCGCCTACTACGACGACCTCGTCGCCGAGTTCGGCCTCACCATCGAGGCGACCGGACCCAACTTCGGCTCCGACGCACTCCTCGACACCATCGCCGACACCCCGGCCCTGGCCACCTTCATGGGCGAGCACACCCGCCTCGCCTGGCCCGCCGACCACGGCCTGCGCCGCATCCCGGTGACCAGCCCGACGCCCGTCTACCCGCACTCACTCCTCTGGCACCGCGACAACCCCCACCCAGCCCTCGCCACCCTCCGCACCCACCTCGCCGCCACCACGCCGGGCCACGACGCCCCGGGCACCTGGACACCGGACTGGGTGCGCCCCCACTGAACGTCGCCGCAGTTGGTTCCCACGTCCGGCGTCGGGCGGTGCGGTGGCCGCTCGGGAGCGGGCAC
>NZ_JBHVWW010000050.1:0-45319 GCF_042882025.1 Kitasatospora sp. NPDC058243 | reverse complement strand
TGGCTGTACTCTGCTCTCCCCCACTTCCTTCTGCGTTTCCCCGTCGCACTTCGCGTAGTAGGCACCCTCCCCAGCCTCCCGCCCCTCCGCCCCACCCCCCCCCCCTCCCGGCGGGGGTCGTGGGCCGAGGGCCGCAGGTCAGCGCACGGTCACGGTGAACACGGGGGAGGCGACGTCTCCGCTGACGATGCGCAGCTCGTTCAGGCCCTTGATGCCGAGCTTCACGCCGAGCGAGTAGGAACCGTTGTGGTTGGTGGGGACGGAGGCCGGCAGGGTGACCCACTTGCCGTGCTGCTTCTGCTGCAGGGTCACCTTGGTGCCCGCCTTGAGGCCGGTGGTGGTGCCGTTGACCCGGAACAGCTGCCAGGCCTGGACGGACGTGACGGACGGCTTGGCGGTGATGCCGGCCTGCGCGGCGGCCTGCTGCGCCGTCGCCTGCTGCGTGGTGGAGGTGGGGTAGGCGGCCGGGGCGGCCGCCATGGCGGCGGTGCCCGCCAGCCCGAGGGAGAGCACGGCGACGGTGGTCACGGCGGCCAGGCGCAGGGAGTTCCGCTTGGAGACGATCACGGGTGCCCCTTTCAAGGGGAGGTGATTGCTCGGCCCGAAGAGCACGGTCGGCGCGATTCGGGCTCTGTCATCTGTAGGGACGCCGCGCTCCACACTTCGGTTGTGAGCAGATCGTCACCGCCTTGTAACAGTCGGCGATGCCTCGGAGTTCCCAACACCCGCGCACACGATCGGAATTGGCGCATCCTCTTCTGCGAACGCGACGGCCCCCCTCGACGACCCGCGTGGGCCGCCGGGCAGCCGTCCCTGGATGAACAAGTCCGAGGTCAGGCTCTCAGTGACGGTCGCCGAGGCTGGCGACCACGGCGGCCAGTCGGTCCATGGCGTGGGCTACGCCGAGCCCGTCCATGTAGTCGCGGACGTGCACGATCCGGCCGTTGCGGACCCGGATCACCAGGAGGCCGGGAATGCTGAAGGTCTGGCCGGTTGTGGTCACGGTCCCGGTGACGACCTGCTCGACGGTGATCACCTCGGGGTCGGTGCTCTCGTGCACGGCGACTTCGCGGATCTCCTGCGGTTGCGCCGGGCTTGCGCCCCAGGCCGCCCGGTAGCCCGCGCGGATCCCTTCGCGCCCCTCGTAGCGCGCCGGCATGCCGGGGAAGAGGAACGGGAACTCGTGGACGGCGTCGACGGTGTAAAGATCGGCCAGGTCGTCCGCTGACTTGTCGAGCATCGCCCGCTGGTAGCGGGCCAGGACCTCACGAGGGCCAGGGCTGGCGGGGGTGGTATCCGGCATGGCGCTTGAGCTCCGTTCGGTCAACGCAGGGCTGAGCTCTTTCGAGCGATGGGCCGGGACTTCGGGCGCACGGATGCGACGAAGGCCCCCAAGACCCGGTTGTGACACCCGACTTGGAGACCCGCTTGACCGCACTCTACGTGAAGATCGACGCCGAGATCGGAGGAACGCGACGGATGGGACGACCGCCCCGGTCGAGAGTGCCGTCGTCGTGCTGGAGTGCGCGGTGCATGGACGCACCGTCCGCAGCGGGCAACCCTACGACAACCACCAGTGGCCTGATGAACGTCAATGCGAAGGCCACGGCCGCGCCGGCCCGCCCCTACCGACACCGCGCCAGCCAGGTCGCGATCTCATCCACCACCGCCGGCTCCACGTGCCCCGGTCGCGCGTATTCGGCCGGGGTCGCACGGCCACTGCCGGGGAGGAAGAGGTGGTTGGCGTCCTGGTGGATCCTGATCGCCACCTCGGGCCGGTCCGCCAGGGCGGCCTGCCAGCGCGTCAGATCGTCGGCGACGGTGACCTGGTAGTCCCGGCCGCCCTGGAGGATCAGCATCGGGCGGGCGAGTGCGGCCGCCGTGGCCACCGGGTCGTACGCGCGCAGGTCGAGCCAGTAGGCGGCGGAGAGTCCGAACGGCAGCAGCTCCGACGGCGTGTCGGGCATGAGTTCGGGGCCCGCCACCAGCGCGGCCTGTCGGGCCAGCGCCGCCACCGCGTCGTCGATGCCCGGGCCGGGGGCGAGCGCCGCGAGGTGGCGGGCCACCCGGACGGCCGCCTCGTGCATCGGCTGGGCGTCCGCGGCGAGCAGCACCAGTCCCGCGATCGACGGGTCGGCGGCGGCGATTCGGGGAGCCACCTTGCCGCCCATGCTGTGGCCGACCAGGTGGATCCGGTCCGCGGCCACCCCGGGCTGTCGCCGGAGCAGTTGGACGGCGGCGAGCGCGGGCGGCAGGTACTCGTCGGCCATGGTGAAGTCCGAGGGCAGGTGGTCCGGGTGCGCGAAGGTGGCCTTGTCGAAGCGCAGCACGGCCACCTGTCGGCTGGCGAGCCCCCAGGCGAGGTCCTTGAGCGGCTTGTTGGGGCCGCTGCTCTCGTCCCGGTCGAACGCGCCGCCGCCGCTGAGCAGTACGACGGCGGGCCACGGTCCGGGGCCGGCGGGCAGGCTCAGCGTGCCGGGTACGGCGAGCGGACCGGCGCCGAGCCGGACTTCCCGTTCGGTGAACCGGGCCTGGTCCGCGTAGGGCGGCGGCTGCCACTCGGCGCCGTCGTCCTGGGCGAGCCGCAGACCGTGCAGCAGGCCGTCGGCGCCGACCGACGTGACCACGGTGAAGCTGCCGTCCGCGCAGGTCACCGGGATTCGGACGCGCACCGGGTCGGCTTCTCCGGGCCCGCTCACCGGCTCCCCGATCGCCCTGACCCCTCCCCGTCCCGCGGCCTCGGCCGCCCAGGCGAGCCGCAGCGCTTCGGCGGATACGGCAGCGCGCAGAGGAGGTACGAACAGTTCCACGGTCTCGGCGAAACTCTCCGCGCGCAGTAGCGCGGCGAAGTCCCGGGTGAGCCGAGCCGGGGCTCGTGGCGAAAGCGCCGGTGCTGCCCAGTCGGTACTGTCCGGCCGCAATTCGGTAGCGGACCGAGCGGCGCTTCGGGCAGGCTCGCGTGCATGGTCTCGGTGTTGCAGAACGTGGCGATCGACTGTGCGGATGCCTACGGGCTGGCTCGGTTCTGGAGTGAGGTGCTCGGTCATCCGCTGCACCCGGAGGACGGCCCGGGTGATCCGGAGACCGCGGTGATGCTGCCGGAGGGCCAACTGTTGTACTTCCACCAGGTGCCGGAACCGAAGACGATCAAGAACAGGGTCCACCTGTGCCTGCGTCCGGAGACCACGCGCGAGGAGGAGGTCGAGCGGCTGCTGAACCTCGGGGCCACTCTCGTCGACGATCGCCGGGAACCCGATGGTGCAGGCTGGGCCGTCCTCGCGGACCCTGAGGGCAATGAATTCTGTGTTCTCCGCAGTGCGTCCGACCGCGCGGCGATGTCTTCCTGCGACTCCCCCGCGCAACGGCCGGCTGCCCCGCAGTAGCTGGTCACAGCCGTTCGTTGACGGCCGGGACGACGTGGTGGTCTCCGAGCAGTGACGCGGTTCTCACGTCCGGTTCAGTGCAGCGTGGCGGCGAGCGGTCGGACGGCTTCCAGCACGTGGCGGCGGAGCCACCGGGACGCGGGATCGTCGTCGAGTCGGCGGTGCCAGCGCAGTTCGATGTCGGCCGCAGGCATCTCCAGCGGCACCTTGTACCACCGGAGGGGCACCTGTCGTTCGACGAGGTGCTCCGCCACCACCCGGGGGCCGAGGCAGATGACGTCCCCCTCCAGCGCCATCAGGGCCGCCACGGCGAAGGAGGGAACCACGGCGACGACGCGGCGGGAGCGGCCCAGGCGGTGAAGTGCCTCGTCCAGCGGCCCGTGCGCGAGGCCTCGGCGGGAGGCGGAGATGTGCGGGTGGGCGCACAGGTCGTCCACCGTCAGCCGTGCTGCCTGGCCCAGGGCGGAGTTCGCCGCCACCACGGCGACGAAGTGGTCGGAGAACAGCGTTCGCGCGCGCACGTCCGGAGGGGGCGGGTCGGCGACGCCGATGTCGAGGTCGAGCGAGCCGTCGCGTAGCCGGTCGGGTTCCTTGGAGTCCTGGGCGACGAACCGCAGGCGGACCTCGGGTGCCTCGGCGGCGATCCGGTGCGTGAGGCGGGGTGCGAGGACGGGGCTGAGTCCGTCGTTGACCCGGATGGCGAAGGTCCGCCGCCACGATCGCGGGTCGCTTCCCGCAGCATCCACCCGGAGTTCGGCCGCGGCCTCCAGCAGCGCCTTGACCCTGGCGGCCGACCGCTGGGCGAACGGGGTGGGTACGAGGCCCCGGCCGGCGCGCACCAGGATCTGGTCGTTCATCGCCCGTCGCAGCCGGCCCAGGGCCCTGCTGGTGGCCGGAATGGACAGGTGAAGGCGCGTCGCGGCCGCGGACACGCTGCCGGTGTCCATCAACGCGTCGAACACGCGTAAGAGGTTGAGGTCCAACTGGTCGGCCACGGACGCCCCCTTCGTTTGCGTCTGACGCAAACTCCCTGTGCAAAGCATGCATTAGACATCGTGTCAGGGGCGTTCGAAACTGACGTCGTGGCCACCACACCCTCCGTCCCGTCCACGAGGAGCTGCGGACATGCCGAACACCAGGCACCCTGAGAACCGGACGCCGTCCCCTAGTGAAGCCACCGAATCCGCCGAAATCGCCGTAGTCGGCTGCGGGCCGGTCGGCATGACGCTCGCGGCCCTGCTGGGCAAGGCCGGGCACTCGGTCGTGGTGCTCGAACGCTACCCCGGCCTGTACGGCCTCCCCCGGGCCGCCAGCTTCGACGGTGAGATCATGCGCGCGCTGCAAGGGCTCGGACTCGTCGACGAACTGGCGCCCACCCTGCGGACACAGGACGCGTACGAGTGGCGCAACGGGGCGGGTGACCTCCTCATCCGACAGGTGTTCCGCAACGTCGGCGCCAGCGGTTGGGCCGACCTCTACCAGTTCCACCAGCCCGACCTGGAGACGGCGCTGCACTCGTTGTGCACCTCGATGCCGAACGTCGACCTCCGTTTCGGCACCACGGTCACCGGCCTGTCCCAAGGCCGTGACCAGGTCACCCTGAACACGTCGGACGGTGCGACCTTCGCGGCGCGCTACGTGATCGGCTGCGACGGCGGGAACAGCTTCGTGCGGAACGCCCTCGGCGTCGAGCAGGACGACCTCGGCTTCTCCGAACCCTGGCTGGTCTGCGACTTCACCCTGCGGCGCCCTGCGGCCGAGCTGGGGCTGCCGTCGATGCTGCAGATCGGCGATCCCGAGGGGCCCACCACCGTCATCACCACCGGTGCCCAACGCCAGCGGTTCTGCTTCCTGCTCGACGATGACGACGACCTCGGGCGGGAACGTGCGGCGGACGGCGTGTGGTCCCGCGTGGGCCGCTACCTGTCCCGCGACGACGCCGACATCGCCCGTACCGCCACCTACACCTTCCAGTCGCTGGTCGCGAGGCGCTGGCGGGACGGCCGGGTCCTGCTCGCGGGCGACGCCGCACACCAGATGCCGCCCTTCCTGGGGCAAGGACTCTGCTCCGGGATACGGGACGCACTCAACATCGCCTTCAAGCTGGATCTCGTGCTGCGCGGAGTCCGGGGCGCCGAGGTGCTCGACACCTACCAGAGCGAGCGGGAGCCGCACGTGCGCGGTGTGACGGCCACGAGCATGGAACTGGGCCGCCAGCACACCCTGCGGGACCCGGTGCTCGCCCGCGAACGCGACCGCACGCTGATGGCCCACCGACGCGCGCTCCGGGAGCCGGACCGGATCCGGCTGCCCGACCTCGGTCCCGGCCTGTTCGCCTCCGGCGGAGGCCGACTGTCGGTCCAGGGCCGGGTGAGCGACGGCCGGCGGACGGGCCTGCTCGACGACATCGTCGGCGGAGGTGGCTTCCGGCTGCTGGTCGCCGAGCAGGCCCTTCCCCTGCTGAACCGGGCCCCGCTGAGCGACCTGGGCGTCACGGTCGTCGGCTTCGGCCCCACCGCCACAGGCACCGCCGCCGGAGCCGTTCACACCGGAGCCGCTGCCCCCGGAACCGTCGTCGCCGACCCGGACGGCACCCACCGTCGCTGGCTGTCCGACCTCGGCGCCACCGCTGCCGCCGTGCGCCCCGACAACTACGTCTACGCGGCCGGGCCGGACGCGATCACGGTGGCGAACCAGCTACTGGCCCTCCTCACCCCCGGCACCTGAGCGCGAACCGGCTCAGCCAGACCCCGCCGCCGTGCTCCGCGCCCGGAACCGCGGCCACGCCCACGAGCCCGCGCCCACCAGCAGGACCGCCCCCAGCGCGTACACCGGCAGCCAACGCGTCGTCGTCGCCGCCAGGCAGACGTCGACGGCCTGGCGGCTCTGCTCCCGCTGCACGTACCCCAACGCGTCACCGGCACGCCCGGCCAGGTCCCCCAGCGCGGCCTGCGTCCGCAGGACCTCGTAGCGGCCGGCCTCGACGCACCCGCTGCGCGTCCCCGGCATGGGGAACAGCCAGTCCCAGCGCTGAAGTGCCGGAGCCAGCGCCAGCGCCACGCACAGCCCCACGACCAGCGAGTACGCCGCCAGGCTCCGCCCGTAGGCCGCCCGTCGACCCGGCGCCGGCAGCGGCGCACGGCCGAACGACAGGACCACCGCGAGCAGCGTCACTCCGAGATAGGTGGAGAACCACTGCCATGACCCCTGCGCGAGCGAGAACGCCAGCACCACGCCGAGCGCCGTCCCCAGCACACCGGCATCACCGGCCGTCCGTCCCCCGCCCGCGCCCATGGACACGGGGCCGCGGTCACCTCCAGGGCTGTGCCCACTCACAGGCTCTCCTCGTCCGCCAACGGGGCACCAGCCTCCCGCCACCGCCTACCGCCACGGCTTGTCACCACACCGGTGAGCCCTCGGACGCCACCCGCCCAGCCCAGCCCGGGCCTACGGACGGGTCAGTGCCCTCACCGCTCCCAGTAGTCGACGTCGGGCAGCCGTATCCAGCTGTCGGCGGGGCCCGTGACGGCGCGGGCGTCGGTGGGGCGCAGGCCCGCGAAGGCGCAGGCCTGGGCGACGGCGTGGTGGTGGTAGAGGTAGCCGGTCAGGACCTCGTCAGGGGTGTGGTTCGGGAGGGGGGCGCCACCGGGGTGGAGGTCCCAGGCTTCGACGGTGCCGTCGCGGACGATGCTGCCCTGGTTGCCGCTGTTCCAGGTCACACCGTCCCAGCCCGTCATCGCGGCCCCCGTTCGTTCGTCGTCAGCGCGGCTCTCCGCGAGCGCCACCCGTCCACACACGATGGCATACCGGTCTGACAGTCGCTGTCCGGTGCCTTCGGTAGCTGCTGGGGCTGTGCCCTCGGTGACCGCCAATCGTCACCGGACAGCGCCGCGGGGGTCTCCCCCGGCTGCCCGACCGTCGTGCTCCGGAACCGCAGGACCGCAGGACCGTGCCGGGAGCCCGACGCCTTCCAGATCCCGGCTGACCGGTCGTCGACCAGGGTCAGCGGTACCAGCTGCGGACGGCGGCCGCCGTCTCGCGGACGTCCGCGTCCCCGGCGCGGATGCGGGCGGCCAGGTCGGCGGCCTGCTTGGGCTCCGCGGTGACGATGACGCCGGAGGCGCTGAGGTAGGAGGCGGCCACGACGGCGGCGAAGTGCTCGTTGGCGAACTCCAGGGCCGGCACGCGGATCAGCTGGTGCATGAGAGCGGCGGCCCGCTGGTGCACCTCGCCGTACACCGGCACGTCCATGACCTCGTCGAGGTGACGGGCGACCGCGGCGGCGAGGGTGCCGTAGTCGGTGATGTCCGGATCGGCGGGCAGGAACTGGTGGGCGATGTCAAGCAGCCACGCCCGGTCTATCCGGAGGATCACGCGGCATCCGCTGCGGCGCCGCGAGTGCTCTGGGGGTAGGGCCCGAACTCGGCCTCGAAGGCCGGCGCCCACGTCGGCGCGAAGTGCGCCGCGGCTGTCAGGAACCGTTCGCGCCGCTCGTCCGCCTCCTCGGCCAACACCTTGCGCGCATAGTCCGTCAGGCTCAGCCCGGCTGCCTCCGCCCGCTGCTCCAGCGCCTCGTGCACGGCGTCGTCCAGTCGCACGTTCAGCTGCTTCATAACGGCGAATCGTAGTTCGGGGTACACCCCGCTACAAGCTTGAGAACGGCGTGTCGGGCAACACGGACCACCCCGGCGGGCTCCGGCACGTCCTGAGCGACCAACCCGGCCGATGGCCAACGGAGCCTCGGCCCGTTGCTTTCTCGACCAAGTCGGAGTCTCGGTCGCTTGGGTCGCTTCAGTAGCTGCCCTGCCGAGCCGCGTCCTGGCGCTACGGACCCTCCGCCGGCTCAGGCTTCCAGCGACTGACCCGGATCCGGCGCCACAAAAAGGCCGTACGTACCGGGACAGCAGGGCAACGGCACTGTCCTCGGAGGGCAACGGCGACCGAAGCGACTCAGCGACTCAGTGCTGGAAGTGTTCAGGCACTGATCGCTCCTGCGGACATAGTCCCAGGTCACAGCAGCGAAGCGACTCTCCAGGCCCTGCGGCGGAGCTACTGAAGCGACCCAAGCGACCCAAGTCGGGGACTTGCACGAGAACCTGGTCCGGCGACACGCCGGGGGACAGTGCCCGAGAGACTCAGTCACTTTCAGTCGCTGAGGTTCAGTCGCTGGGAAAAACCCCAGGTCAGGGCAGGTTCACCCACCCCGTCAGCGACCGAAGCGACTCAAGGTCAGGTATATGAAGACATTCCCCTGTGCGTGTGCGCGTTATAGACCCGGGCTTCAGTCGCTTCAGTCGCTGTTTGCTGTTAAAACCGGCTTTGACCTGCGAAAATGCCGGAAGACCGAAACCAGCGACTGAACGGGGTCAGTCGCTGGTCCGGGTTTCGGTAGCTGAGTTTCGCCGCCGACTCCGGCAGTTCGCGTTCCCACGTCCTCGCTCGGATAGTCTGTGTGAGCTATCTTCTGGACTTCGGTCGCTTCAGTCGCTGATCCGGCGCCCACCAGTGCCCTGACCTGGCTATTTGCCCTCAGCGACTGAACGAGCGACTCAAGTCCGAGCAGCTACCAACCATGGGGAGAGGGACCAGCGTGACGGCGCCTAAGGCCGTGGGGAGCGACCGAGCGTTTCGCCAGCCGGATGCGCTGGCCGTCGCGCGCTGGTGCGCCGTCCAGGGTTGGCCCGTCCACCCGCTCGCACCAGGCCGCAAGACCCCGCCCGCAAACTGCCAGCCCTGCCAGGAGCCGGCTCACAGTCCCGCCGACTGCCCGTGCCCTGCGGCCGGTCGCTGGTGCCACGGCTTCCACGCGGCCACTCTCGACCAGGACATCCTCACCGCCTGGTGGCGCGTCAACCCGGACTTCGGTACCGGGGTCGCCTGTGGCCCGGCGGGTCTCGTCGTCATCGACGTCGACAGCCACCCCAGCACCGTCCCCGCCCGGGACCGGATCCTGCCCGGAATCCCGATCCACGAGAACGTCAACCTCGACGGCCTTGAGAACGGCTACCACACCCTTGCTCTGCTCGCGGCCCTGCGCCAGGCTCCTGACCCGGCGACCGACACGGAAACCCTGCGCGTGCGCACCCCCTCCGGTGGCCTGCACATCTGGTACCAGGAGGACGCCCCCCGCCGGTTCGCCTGCTCCACCGGCTCCTCCAACGGCCGGGCCCTGGCCTGGCAGGTCGACGTGCGCGCCCACGGCGGCTACATCGTCGCCCCCGGCACCGTGACCACCGCCGGTACCTACACCGCGCTCCCCGGGGCAAGGACCCCCGCGCCCCTGCCCCAGTGGCTCAGCGACGAACTCGTCCGCACCGGCCACCTCAAGGACCAGCCCAGCACCCAGCGCCCCGCCCAGCCGTCCGTCCCCGACCGTGGCCGCGCGGCCGTCGTCGCGGCAGGCGGCGGCAAGCGCGGGGCCGAGCGAGTCCTCGACACCGTCCTCCAGGACGTCACCGACTGTGCCACCACCCCCGAGGGGGCCGGTTTCACCGGCAAACTCAACCGCGCCGCCTACACGATGGGAGGCCTGGTCTCCGCCGGTCACCTGACCCACACCGCCGCCGAGCGGCTCCTGCTGGACGCGGCCCGCACGGCCCGCCCCAGCCAGGACAGGCAAAGCTCCGCCGTCATCCGCTCCGGCCTCGCCGCCGGCGCCCGACAGCCTCTGCACGTCGGGAAGGCACGCGGATGAACGACAGCACCCGCAAGAGGACGGTCTTCGATCCCGTGGCCACGGCCCAGCAGATCCTGGAGTACCCGCCGGTCCCCGGCCCAGCCTCCCCGCCCCCCTGGCACGGCACCCCCGTCCAGGAGAGCCTTCTCGACACCCCGTCCGCCGAACCCGCGCCGGCCCCCGAGCCTGTTCAGGAGACCAAGCAGGCCCCGGCCGGGCCGGAGGCGAGCGCGCACGGTCTCCTGCCCGACTCGCTGTCCGACCGAGGCAACGCCAAGCTCTTCGTCCACCTCTACGGAGGCGACTACCGCCACGTCCCCGGCCTCGGCTGGTACCGCTGGGCGGCGCACCGCTGGCAGCTCGACGAGGACGACACCGTCCTGTGGGCAGCCGGCGAGATGGCCGAGAGCATCGCCACCCACGACCCCCGCGGCGTCTACACCAACACCGATCTGCGTCGGCACCGCCGCCGGGCCCTCTCCACCTCGGGCATGAACGCCATGCTCGCCCAGGCCAAGTCCGCCCCGGGCATGGTCCTCAACGCCGCCCTGCTGGACGCCGACGCCTACGCCCTGTGCACCCCCGGCGGCGTGGTCGACCTGCGCACCGGCGCCATCGTCCCGCCCGACCCGAAGGTCCACCACCACTCCCGCTCCACCACCCTGGCCCCCGCCCGGATGCGGACCCCGCGCTGGGACCGCTTCCTCACCGACACCTTCGGCGACGACAAGGAAGGCCGGCAGACCCGGGACTTCCTCCACCTGCTGCTCGGCTACTCGATCAGCGGCGACGTCGGCGCCCAGGTCATGCCGTTCCTCTACGGCCAGGGCAAGAACGGCAAGAGCGTCCTGCTGGACGTCATGATCCAGCTCCTCGGCGACTACGCGGACGCCGCCCCGCCCGGCTTCCTGATGGCCAAGACCTTCGACGGGCACCCCACCGACCTCGCCGAACTCCATGGCCGGCGCATCATCGTCTGCTCCGAGCTCAAGCCCGGCGACCGCTTCGACGAGGCCCGGGTCAAGCTCCTCACCGGCGGCGACAAGATCAAGGCCCGCCGGATGCGCCAGGACTTCTTCTCCTTCGAACCGACCCACAAGCTCTGGCTGCTCGGCAACCACCGCCCCGAGGTCGGCACCGGCGGCTTCGCCTTCTGGCGCCGCATGCGTCTGATCCCGTTCGAACGGGTCGTCCCCGAGGAACGTAAGATCGACAACCTGGCCCACGTCCTCGTCGCCGAGGAGGGCCCCGGCATCCTCGCCTGGCTCATCGACGGCGCCCGCCGCTACTTCGCCGGCGAGAAGGACCTCGCCGGCCCCCAGCGCGTCCAGGTCGCCACCACCGCCTACGCCGAGACCGAGGACCACGTCGGCCGCTTCCTCAAGGAGGCCTGCATCACAGGCGAGGGCATGCGCGCCGAACAGTCCCAGCTCTTCGGCGCGTACACCCGCTGGTGCGGATTCGAAGGCGCCAATCCCGTATCCGGTCGTGCGTTCGCTGCACGAGTTCGCGAGACACTGGGTATGACCTCCCCCAAGGAGATGGTCCTGTCCAACAGTCGCAAGTACTACCCGGGCATCGGCCTGATCACCGACGACACAGAGGAGCAGAACGCGTGAGCGCGCTGATCGACCCGGCCGAGCTCGCCCACGAAACCGATCTCGTCTGGCTTGAGGACACCACCGACCTCGACTACGTGCGCCAGTCCCTGGACCGCCTCACCACCCGCCGCGGCCGCCCCGCCTACCACCGCGACGGCCGCATGGTCGGCTACGCCATCCTCGGCCCCGACGCCAGATCCTCCCGGGCCTCCGGCACCTTCCGCCGCCGCGTCTTCTGGCTCCTGCCGCACGACCGCGACCAGGACCCCGAGGGCCTCTACTCCACCGGCGCCCCCTCCGAGGCCGTCGACCCGCGCACCGTCGCCCCCGGCGTCAAGGGGTACAAGACCGAGCGCTCCGAGGGCGGCCCGGCCTCGCCGGCGATGCTCGAACTGGGGATAACGCTTCCGAAGGCGTGACCGTATCGGCGTGGGTGCACTCGCACCCACGCCGTTTTGATCAGACGGCAGCTGCTGTTGCTCGTCCGGCTCCGGCGGTTACGGCTCGGCGTCCGGGCGGCGCTGCTCCTCGAAGAGGGCCGACTGCCCCGCCAGGAGGCTGTCCAGGAACCGGCCGTGCTGCGGGGGCGTGCGGTCCTCGGGCTCCAGGGCCGGGGTGAGGGCCTGAGGAACCTCGGTCTTCCGGCCTTCGGCCCGCGGCTTTTCGGCTCGCAGCGTTTCAGCCTGCGGCGTTTGGATCCGTAGGGTTTCGCTCTGGAGGACTCGGGCCCGGAGGACTTGGGTCTGCGGGACCTCGACCTGGCGGACCCGCCCGGCACCCAGGACACCGAGCGCCTCGGCGAGACAGGTCATCGCCTGACCAGTCTCGGCCTCCCTCTCCCCCGGCCTCTCCCCCGTGCTGGTCTCGTCCTCCACCTGGGCGCGGTCGCGCGGCGACGTATGTGCCTTCGCGGCTCTCGCTGCCTTCGCACCGCCCCGGCCGGCCATCGCCGCCCCCGTGCGCGACGCGGCGGACTCCTTCCGAAGCCGGTCGACCTCCGTCTCCAGTGCCGCCAGGCGCATCCGCAGGTCGTCGAGCTCGCTCATGCTCCCCCTCGTTCAGGACCGTCCCCGGCCTCCCACGGCCGTTGACGTGCCGCTTCAGCCTAGCCGGGCGCCCCCGGGCCGCCGCCCCCGGCTACGGACCTGGCCACGGGCACGCCAGTTCGCTCGCCACTCACACGTTCGTCAAAGGCGACGGCAAGTAGTTCGGACGCTGCCGCAATGCTGTTACTCCGCCTCATGAGCATCGGGAGCGGCCACTGAAACCTCGCGGCCGTCGGCGCCTCACCGGGTTGCGGCTCCGGGCAGTTCGCAGAGGTCGAGCAACTCGTGGAGGCGGTCAGCGGCCAGATTCGGGTTGGCTGCGGCTCCTTCCGCGTGCTCCGGGTCGTTCAGCAGAGCCGAGACCAGGTCGAGGGGAAGGCGCGGATTGGCTGCCGTGGCTTGACGGACGCTGGGTTCGGGGTCGGCGAGCAGGTGGACGGGCGGCTGGGCCAGGCCGGCGTCGGAGGCGGCCAGAGCGCGGACGTCCGGGTCGTCGTGGTCGAGCAGGTGGTCAAGGCCGGTGCGGGGTAGGCGGGGCAGCGTGAGCAGGTAGGGCCGCTGGCGCGGTGCGGCGATGAAGGCGTCGAGAACGAGTGCGGGCGGTGCCAGCGGGTGGTTGAAGGCCAACAGATGGCGCACGTCCACGTCCGCGTCCTCGGCCAGACGGTGCACCAGCTCCGCCGACAGCAAGGGGCAGGTCGCGGCAACTCGGCGCAGCTGAGGATCCGCGGACGCGGCGCACGCCTCGTACCAGCTCGTCCCCGGCTCGACGAACATCTCGCCGATAGCACCGACGTTCTCGACGGCGTGGCCGAAGACCCGGTCGATGGCGGCGCGCTGCGGCCAGGTCCGCGGCAGCGGGTGCAGCTGGGCCCGGGCCCGCACGGCGCTGTCCGGGTCCTGGGCCAGTTCCGCCAGGAGTGGCGGGTCCAGGTCGGCTCTGGCGGCCACCTGCTTGCGCACGTCCGGATCGGGGTCGTGGGCGAGGCGGGCGACGATGTCGCCGGGCGTGTGGGGGTTGCGGGCAAGCGACCACAAGTCGCGCCGTTCAGCGAGGCACTGCTCGGCCACGGCGGGGGAGACGGCGTAGCTGATGAGCAGAAGATTCCGGGCGTGGCAGTCGCGTTCCGGCAGCTCCGCTTCCATCGCCGCCGGGTCCAGGATCCGGCGGCGGTCACGGGCGGCCTCTGCGACGGTGGGATCCGGGTCGGCCAGGAGCGCGTCGCGTTGGCCAGGAGTCAGCCATAGCCACAGGCCGGCGGCCTGGGCCCGAAGTACGGGGTTCGGGTGGTCGAGCATCCTGCGGTGGAACGATGCACGGATCTGCCCGGAGAACGCCAGCTCCTGCCGGATCTCGTCTGCGCTGAGCATCTGGTCCCGGTGGTGTTCGTCGCGGGTGGTCAGCAGGATTTCCAGGACGTCGTCGGGCAACGGCTCGGCCCTGCTCAGGCGCGGGCGCGGACCTGCGGCAAGGCTCGCGCGGACGAGGGCATTGGGGTCGTCGACCAGCCGGCCGCGCTGTTCGGGAGCGGCGTGCCGGTTGCGGGCGAAGGCGCGGCGGACCGTCTGCTCGGGGTGTGCGAGCACCGCCTCGACGACCTCTGGGGGAAGGGCACGTTCCTGGCAGAGGGCCGTCCAGGCAACGCGCCCCTGCGAGGCCAGCAAACGCAGCAGAACCTCGGGCGGCGCAGCCCGGTTGGCCGCGACGCCTCGCAGCCACGGTTCCGCGAGAAGAGAGGAGGACATCGGGACATCGTGGCAGCGAGTACGGCACCGCGTCGACGGGTTCGCTGAACCTGACGGCCCACCGAACCGCAGCTGCCGACTTTGATCGACCATTGCTGCCTCCTGAATTTTCCGCGGAAAATTCAGGAGGCAGTGAGCGAGTGGGGCCGACGTGTCATCTGGATCGGGCTGCCGCTCCCCCGCTGGCTCAGCTCTCCACCGCTGAATTTTCTGCGGAAAATTCTGCGCCTTCGGACTGGGCGCTGCGGAATCGGAGGCCCGCTAGCGGACCTTCGATCGTGCTTCGGCCGCAGTGGATCAGGTCGACTGACACGGCCTGGGGCAGTCGTTCTTGACGGCGCGGGCGAGGCGGGGGCTCGTGGTGATGAGCATCCGGCGGGCCGTCCGGAGTGAGTCACGGGAAGCCGATCAATCCCCCGGGCCGTCCCGGTGTCCTCTCTGAGGCTCCGAATTTTCTGCGGAAAATTCCGAGATGCGGTTCAGCAGTCCGGGCTGTCGAAGCGGCCGGTTTGGCGGAGGAAGAAACGGGAGGTCTGTCTCGACCTGGACGGCGCGGTTCAGGACGGATGGTCGTCATCCCGGCAACGCCCGCCGTCGTCGCCTACCAGAACCAGTGTGGTGGGCGCTCCTGCCCTCGGCGCGGGCCTGCGGGCAATCGCCATGCAGTGAGCTCGGAGCAGGCGATTTTCCGCAGAAAATTCTCCACGCTCAGGACAGTCGTGGGGCAGAAGCTTCTGCCGCTCCTTGTCCCGCCGGCGGATGATGGGCAGAGCAGCTGTGCGTCCTGGCGGCCATCGGTCTCATGGATTCGCACGTTTTCTGCCGTTGGCACAGCATGGCGGACACGCGCCGTTGGAGTGGGGTCCGGACGGGGTTTGACGTCATCACGGGGAGTCGATCAATCTCCCAGGCCGTCCCAGTGTCCTTTCTGAGGTCCCGAATTTTCTGCGGAAAATTTCGGGACGCGGTTCTGTAATCCGGCTTCCTGGTCCACCGCGATCCGAAGAGAGCGGCACTCGGCCGGCTGGCGAACGACCTTGCGGGCGATCCCGGGCAGACCTGTCGGTTCTTTCTGGTGGAGCCGTACCATCGGCCCGCGGTCGTGATGGGCACTCAGCCACGTGTGGGGAAGTCGTTGAGGCGACTGATCCAGCCTGAAGTAGATGGCGCGTCTGTCTCGACCTGGACGGGTTTGGCTCGGGATGGACGGTCGTCATTCTGCAGCGCCCGTCGGCGCCGTCTACCAGATGGCGCTTCTTCGCTTGGCGCAGGCAGGCAATCGTCGCGCAGCGAGCCTCGGAGGGCGCGTCGCGTCATCAGGGAGAACCCAGCAATTCCCCGGGCCACCCCAGCGCCCTACCTGAGGTCCGCCGAATTTTCTGCGGAAAATTTCGCAGCGCGGTCCACCGCAGTCCGAAGGGACTGGCACCCGGCCGGCTGGCGAACGACCCTGCGGGCTTGCTCGGCCGGACCGTGTGGGGCGGGCCAGCGGAGCCGCATCATTGGCTGCGGTTGTGACGGAAGCTCAGTCGTGTGTGGGGGAGCTGTTGAGGTGACTGATTCAGCATGGAGGAACGGAGCGTCTACCTCGGACTGGATGGGTGTGGCCCACGATGAATGTTCGTCACCGTGGCAGTGTCCATCGGCGTCGCCTACCAGGACCAGTGCGGTGGGTGCTCCTGCGCCCGGCGTGGGCAGCTGGGTAGTCGTCGTGCAGCAAGCTCCGGATAGCACGACTGTGTCCTGGGCCAGGGGGTCGCGGCTCGGCGATTTTCCGCAGAAAATTCGTCGGCGGTCGGGCAGGGGCAGAGCCGCTGTTGGTCTTCGCCTCGGTAGCGGATGACTGGGTACGCGTCCTGCCACGGCCCGTGTCGACAGGCTCTACGACTCCGGCGAACCGGCCTACCTGTGCAGGCGCGGCATCCGTCGCACCATCCTGGAGAAGACCTACCAGATCCGTAGCCGAAAGAAGCTCGGCGGCGGCGACGGGGTACGACGAGTTGGCTGTCCGCTACGAGGCAACCGCGTTGATCGCTGCCATATCCGAGTAGCTGCGAAACGCCCCCCGCTGCGATCATGTGGCGGTGAACGATGGACTGCCCGACGGCTGGACGATCGAGCGAGTGCGCTCCGCATCAGAGGATCCTGAAGCCGCCTTGCTCACCCTCGAACGACTGGTCGTGGTCGAGGAGCACGGCCGCGCGGACTATGTCTCACTCCGACCCGACGTCATCCTGTCCCTCCACGGCCTATGCCTCGTGCGAGCGGACGACGACTGGTACATGGGCGAGCTCGACTCCGACGGCTCAGTCATCTGCTGGGTCGCCTACGGTCCCGACTTGGGCGAAGCCATCCAGGGGTTGTGAGTATCAGGCGATCGGCTTGATCACTTTCAGCGTGCCTCAGCGGGGGAGAGGACCACCCCGACTTGCCGTGATAGGCGCTCCCCCGTAGGAGGCCGCAGGGGAGTCGAAGCCGTCGGCAATTCCTGTGTCGCGAGGGCGGGGGGCCGCTTGCTGGGAACCGGCACACAGCGCTCGCGCCGATCGGAGCCCGATCTGTCTAGCAGTCAGCCGACGGATTTTCCGCAGAAAATTCGAGGGCTTCGATGGGGGAGCAGCATCAGCATCCGGACCAGCCGACTGGCAAGCGCACGCTCACGTGCTGCACAGCCACGACTCGGACCCGGGTTCGGGTTCGGGTTCCGGCTCATCAAGGGGCTTCCGTGCCGCCGATCCATGCCGTCCGGGCTGGCTCTTCCGAGCTTCTCCTCGAAGGCCGGCCAGAGTTCTCGACGGACATCCATCGTGCCTACGGGCAACGGCAACGGACGATGCCAGCAATGGACGATGCGGGGGCGGCCGATCCATGGGCCTTCGTCGAGGGACTCTGAATTTTCCGCAGAAAAGCCGATGCGCCATCGGCCAAAGCGATGCTCTGGACATCCACGGCGGCGCCGAGTTCGCCATCTCTACGTCCGCCGGTTGACCTGCTCTACGGCGCCTCTGCCTTCACGATCGAACCAGCAGCTCGTATCCGACCGGACCGATGGCCCCGGAAGTGCTCACCGGGACAGGGCCGCCACCCCCCGATCTCGACCGTACGGCTCATACCTCGGAGAGAACCCGGCCAGTGGGGCAGCGGGCCACAGCTGATGCCGGTCGTCGAACGCATTGGACTCAAGGGCCCCGGCGTGGTCATTCGCGCACACCCCCGACTGCCGCCGCAACTGTCGCTACCTGCGAAGGCGCCAGTTTCAAGCACACCATTCCGGAGAAGCAGGATCAGCGGGCCAACCGTCGGCGACGACGCAGCTGAAGAGATTGGCCGGGCTTCGACAAGGAGATGTACAAGCGCCGGAACGAGGTCGAGCGCACGGTCAAATCGGCTCAAGCATTCCCGGGCCCCGGGGCTGTGGCGACGCGCTACGACAAGCGTGCCTACGTTTTCACCGGCGCCGCCACGGTTTCCTCGATCCGGCTGTGGCTCAGGCCGTGGGTCGGTTTTTCAGGCCCGTCGCGATGCCGTCCCAATCCGGGCCGTGTAACCACAGACTCTGTGCCGCCTTCCGCATCAGTGCCGGCTCGCCCGGCCGTGGCAGAAGCACGAGCCGGTACGCCAGACTCCGCATCTGGACCGGCAGGTAGCCCCGTCAGCTAGCTGCGGGCACAGCTCCCGCAGCATGGCGAGGATCGCATCCGCGTCGGCGAAGGCCAGCTCCCCGGCGAAGTGACGAAGTAGATGGCGCTGACGGCCGGTACCTCGGTGCTGCCAGGAACCCGGGTCTACCGTGAGGCGGAGGCCCGGAGGCCCGGAGGCCCGGAGGCCCGGAGGCCCGGAGGGGAAGGGGAGCGGGTGAAGGTCCAACTTGCCGCGCTGCCGCAGCGGGCTGCGGTACGCCTGAGGTCGAGCTGGCTGGCCAGGAGGTGGCGGAGCTGGGGACGGGTTTCCGGCGGAAGGAGAAGCGGGCGCGATGTTCGGCACCTGCCCGGCGTGGGTGTGAGCGCGAGTGGCTTCTTCGAGGCCTCGGGAGCCGACTCCTCAGCGGTCAGAGGCGATTTGCATGCCGCAGGCCACTTCACGTTCAAGGGCCTGAACACAAAAGACGTCAGAAGACCACTAATAAACAAATCTCGATACGGCGCCGTTTTCGGACGACGTGGTGCTGGGCATGTCGACCCGTAGCCTTCCGATGGTGGTCGGGCCCTTCGGCATTTAGTTCGTATGCACAAGAAAGAGGGCGGTCCGGATGCGCGGTGCGGATGCGGTGGCCGAGGTGAGCCAGGTCGACGGTCGAGACTTCGCGACGTGTCGGGTGATCGACCCGACGAGTCCGGATGTGGGGGAGAGGGCAGGATGCGGCCTGGGGGAGTGGCGGAGCGTCGTCCACCAGAGCCGGGCGCCTCGCGCGGACGGGAGCCCGGTGCGCGGGGATGACTCCCGCTGTCGAGGTGCCACGGGACTCTGTGAGTCGGTGACCGAGTCCTGGAAGCTCATTGACGCCTGGCTGGCGAAGAATGCACCGGCCAGCCTGGCCGAGCTTCGCCCGCCCGCATCGCCCGAAGCCGTCGGGCGCACCGAGGAGCGGCGCGGGTTCGAGATCCCCGCCGATCTGTGCGAGTCGCTGCTGTGCCACGACGGAGACGACGCCTAGATCGCTGTCCTTCCGTGCGGCCCCTGTACTCCACGGAGGGGATCTGGGACGCCGACGATCCGGACCAGCAGGACGACCCGTGGTGGGGAGCGCGGTGGGCCTCGTTTGCCAGCCGCGACGGCGGCGAGCCCGACCTGTGGCACAACCACCTCGGAGGGCTGCCTACGACTCGGCCTACCTCGCCGGCTGGCCGAGCTTCGCTACTTGGCTCCACGCCGTCGCCCGGACGATGCTGCATCACGACGACCGCGATCACGTCGAGCCATTCAGGTCACCAATTCACTTTCATATCAAGGTAGTTGATCTATAGATCTCACCGACCGGGCGGAACTCGGTTGAACTGCAAGCCCTTTGTGGGAGTCCTGCTCAGGCGTTGGGAACGCAACACCTGAACTGGGCGGACTGGTCTTCGGTGTTGCCCACTACCTGGTTGAAGAGCCCGCGATGCGGTGTGTCATCACATCCCGCACGAGGCCCGCCGTGAAAGCCAGTTGCAGGTGTCTGGTCATCGGACGCGACACGACCGTGGCGAGTGCGGTGCCGGACACCGGCCGAACTCCGCTGCCTACACGAGAAGTTCGGAGCCTGTCGGCTGGAAGTCGCCTACGAATGGCTCCCGATAGCGGAGGCCTTCGCGAAGCCGTCCACGGTGCCCGGAGGGCAGTGCCGTCAGTGGCGCCGCAGGTGACGTGAGTGGGTCGCTGCCCGGCCGGTCACACTTGGTGCCGTCGGGGCAGTTCGGCGTGCCTGACCGGGGCGGAGGCCAGGGCGAGGGCCGCGCCCAGGCCGGCGACGGCGCCACAGCCGAGGAACACCGGTGCGGCGCCCCAGGTGCCGATGGCGGCGCCGACCAGCGGGTAACACAGGGGCGCGAGACCGACCATGGTGAGCATGACGACGGAGGTGACCCGGCCGAGATAGGCGGGGTCCGCGGCGGCCTGGATGAGGGCGTTGTCCAGGGCGCCGGAGACGCCCAGGCTCAAGCCGACAACTGCGGCCAGCACCGCGGCGGTCCACAAGGTCGGGACCAGTGCCATGGCGGCCGCTCCCGTGCCGCCCACGAGCAGTGTCGCGGCCAACACGAGGCCCGCGCGCGGCAGCCACCCGACGACGGCGAGCAGCGCGGCGCTGACCGCCGCTCCGGCGCCGAAGGAACCGACGATCCACCCGTAGCCGGAAGGCCCCCAGCCGCGTTCGGCGTTGAGCAGCACCATGCCGACGTTGAGGGTGCCGGTGAGGCCGAGTTCGCAGACGGCTCCGGCGGCGACGAGCGGGCCGATGAGGCGGTGGCGGCGGATGTAGCGCAGCCCGTCGAGGAGATCGGTGCGCGCGCTGCCGGGTTGCGGAGCGTCCTCGCCGCGTGCTCCGAGGGGACGTATTCGTACCGTCAGCAGAAGCGGCAGGGAGAGGGCGAAGAGCAGGCCGGCGGTGGCGAAGGCCGCGGCCGCACCGCCGAGGCCCATGGCGAGGCCGCCGATCGGCGGGCCCGCGATCTGGCCGAGGCGCATCGACAGGGACCGCAGACCGGTGACGCGGGCCAGCTGGTCGGGGCCGGTGATCCGCGGCGGGAGGGCCCCGACGGCGGGGATGAACAGCGCGTCCACGGCGCCGAAGACGAGCGCCACCGCGACCAGGACCCACAGGACCGGCGCGGTCAGCGCGATGCCGGCGGCCACCGCGAGGATGAGCAGGCAGCGCAGGGCGTCGCTGCCGAGGATCACCCGACGGGGGTCGGTCCGGTCGGCCAGCACGCCCCCGCCGAGCATGAGCAGCGCCCGCGGGAGCGCCCCGGCGGCCATGACGAGGCCCACCTCGGTCGGGCCGCCTGCCTTCTGGGCGGACCAGCCGAGGGCGACGAAGTACACGCTGTCGCCGACGAGCGAGGCGGTGTACGCGGCGAGCCAGCGCAGCACGTTGCCGTCACGGAAGGCCGGGATGCCGACGCGTTCGGGCGGGGCCGTTTCGGGCGGGGCCGTCTCCGCGGTGGCCATGATGGGCTCCAGCAGGTCGGGACACATCCGTGTCAGGTGCGGGACGGGAAGAGGCGGAAGGGGCACAGAGGAGGAGGCGTCAGGGGCGGAAGGGGAAGCCGTAGAGGTGCACGGACACGTGCTCGCGGTCCTCGGTGTCACCGGCTGCCTTGGCGGCCTTGCCGCGCTCCCGCCAGCGTCGCCCCAGCGCCACGAGTTCGCCGTTAAGCTCGGCGAGTTCGGCCGGCGTCAGGTCGAGCATCCACTCGGAGCTGAACGCAGAGTCCGTCCACACCTTGCCCCAGGCGGCGCCCTGGTCCAGGTAGGCGCGGTACTGGGAGGCCCGGGTCTCGACGATGCCGCGGGTGACCGCGCCGACTGCGGCGGCTCCCTCGGGCGTGCCCGCGAAGTTCGAGTCCTGAAAACCCCAGCCCTCCTCGGAAGCCACCTGCCACCACCGTTCGCGGCCGTCCGCACTGCGGCCGCTCGCCGCGGTCACGAAACCGTGTTCGGCCAGCTTGCGCAGGTGGTAGCTGACCAGCGACGGGGCCGCGTCGACCTGTTCGGCGAGCTGGGAGGCGGTCGCGGTGCCTGCGGCGTACAGCAGCCGGTAGAGCTGCATCCGTAGCGGGTTCGTGAACGCCTTCAAGCGGGACAGGTCGGTGATCTGGTCGGGCTCGCGCTCGGGTTGCATGTCCCGACCGTAGGTCTGAAGGGAAAATTGCGCAATAAAGTTTTCAGATCTTCGGAGGAGCGATTCCCCAGAGGGGTGATGCCGCCACCGCGTGGCCCGCTTCGGCGGTCGCCAGCCGACCACCCCGTCGGCGCGCGCAGTTCGGCGATCTCACAGTGGAAGCGCCGCGCGACCTGGACTCGGCCGCTCTCGATCCGGCCGGCGCCGACGGCGGGGCGGGGGTGGGTGCCGGGCAACGGCCTGGTCCAGATCGTGCTGCTGGCATCGGCGGTGACGTCCGGGCGTTGGTGCCTGACGCTGTCGGAGATCTCGGAAATCAAGTGTCGGGGCATGATCCGATCGGCCTGATGACAGAGCGTCTCCCCCCAGCGCGGGATCTGTCCGTCCGGCGGGACCTCCGGGTGGGATCGCCGAGCCTGTCGCTCAGGGGCAGTTAGCCCCAGCACCTGTCACGAATACTCAGGAAACGGCTCGGAACTGCTGAAAGCGCCGCAGCCGGGATGGCCGGTGATCGTACTGGATTGCATGGATGCATAAGACACGCCCGTGCCCCGCCGTGAGATCTACGACGCCAGGAACAAAGAGAGCCTCCCGGGCGCCCTGGTGCGCTCCGAGGGCGAGGCTGCGAGCAAGGACGAACTGGTCAACAGCGTCTACGACACGCTCGGCACCACCTTCGACTTCTTCCTCACCGCGTACGGCAGGAACTCCCTCGACGGCGAGGGCGGCCCACTTCGGGCGACCGTCCACTGCGGTGACAAGTTCGCCAACGTGTTCTGGAAGGGCGGGCGGCTGGTTCTCGGCGACGGCGACGGCGAGTTCATCCAGCTGCGTCCACGCGACCTCCTCGACGTCGTCGCGGCCAGCGTGAGCGGGCAGATCCTGAACCCGCAGCTCATGTACCTCGGTCAGTCGGGGGCGCTCTCCGAGTCCATCAGCGACGTCTTCGCCTCCCTCGTCAAGCAGTACTCGCTCGGCCAGAGCGCCGACCGGGCCGACTGGCTCCTCGGCGCCGGAATGCTCTCCCCTGGTCTCAAGGCCAAGGCGCTGCGCTCGCTGGCCGCACCCGGCACCGCCTACGACGATCCCCGGCTGGGCAAGGACCCCCAGCAGGCCCACATGGGCGGCTACATCGAGACCCAGCAGGACAACGGCGGGGTGCACCTCAACTCGGGTATCCCCAACCGCGCTTTCCACCTCGCCGCCACCGCCATCGGCGGCAACGCCTGGGAGAAGGCCGGCCGGATCTGGTACGACGCCGCGACCGGCGGCAAGCTCGCCGCCGATGCCACGTTCGCCGACTTCGCCAAGTTGACCGCGACCGTCGCCGAGGACCTCTACGGCAGCGGGACCGAACTGGACGCCGTCAACAACGCCTGGAAGTCGGTCGGCGTCCTCTGACCCCTTCCTCACCAACAGGTTGTCCGGCGGGCCCACAGGACAGGGCCCCGCCGGAAGAACGCGCCGAGCCGTTCGGCGTCCTCCGCCGCGTCGCTGGGTTTCCCTCGGCCGGGGTCACCCCGGTGGCTTCGAGAACGATCAAGTCAGCCCCCGGGGTGGGTGGCGGCGCGCCAGGACCATGGCCGTTGGACGCCCTGCCGGTTGAGGAAGTCCTGCAAGGCTGTCGGCTGCAGCACGGGCACAGGTGCCGGCGCGGTTGGGGGAGGGGCCGGGGACGGGCCGGTCAGGCCAGCCAGCGCAGCACGGTCCAGGGGCCGGCGGGCAACGGGGAGAAGACGATCGTGGGTACCAGGAGCAGTCCGGCACTCACCCACCAGTAACGCCGGCCCCGTAGGCCGGTCAGGCTGCGGAGCCCGAGGTTGACCAGCCACCACAGCAGGCCGAAGACCGTCCAGACGACGACGCCGGCCACTATCCACACCATCGGGCCGTCGTTCTCGGTGGGTTCGCGCTGCCCGAGCCCGAGCCAGACCAGCGGGTAGTTGAGGAAGAACACCAGCGTGAACATCAGCGGGACCATGGCGGCGAACCCCAGCGCGACGTTGGCCAGCACCGGGGCTGCCCACGCCGCCCGCCTCGGCTGGGCCTCAGGCGCTGCGCAGGGGTGCATGGTGCTTCTCCAATGCCCGGTAGAGCTCGATCAGTTCGACGTCGTATTGCCCTGGCTGCCCACCGCCGAGGAGGCGCCCGGATTCGCAGCGAGAAGGGCGTCCGTTGGGGAGAGCGGGCGGGCCTCGGCTGCCTTCGCCTGATCAGCTGTTCCGGATACTTCTTCCATGGGAAGCAACAGGAAGCCATTCTGGCGCACGCTCGGAACTCCGAAGACGCTCGCCCTGTACCGCACGCCCGACCGGTGGCGGTTCGCCGTGTACTTCGAAGCGCCGGGAGGGGTCGCCGACGGTTTCCTCGATCGTCCCGCACCCTCCTGCGAGGCCGAGTTGGCCCAGTTCGCTCTGCGCCTCAGGACCGAAGAGATCACCCATCGGGATCTTGAAGTCTCGTGGCAGCCCACCGATCGACCGGACTGGTGGATCGGAGTCATCACCAGGGTCGGCCCACTCCTCGATACGGATCACTGATCCGCCCTCGGCAGCCAAGTAGCGAACCCGGCCAACCTATGCCGTCACAGCACCGGTAGGGCTGCGCCAGGAGACGAGGTCGACCTCGCCCGTGACGGCGTCGGCCGTGGTGTCGAATCAGCCGTGGGCGACGTCCTCGGGCACCGACCGGGCGAGGGTGTCGGCTACCGTCGTGCAGGCGAGCCAGGCCACGGAGCGCAACTCGGCGTCGGGGGAGTCTGCCCGGCTCAGTACGGCCAGCGACTGGTTGACGGCGACGACGAATGCGGCGAGTTCGTCGAGCGTCCGGGGGTCGGCCGAGGAGTCCGCCAGTGCTGTGCGCACCCGTTGGCGCTGCACGTCGAGCAGACGGCGCACCTGCGCGCTGTTCTCCTCCTTCAGCGTCGGCGACTGCGCGGCGGACTGGGTGATGAGGCACCCTGCGGGGACCGACGGGTTGGCGATGCGGCCCAGGACGACGCCGAAGAACGCCTCGACCGCGCGCACCGGATCACCGGGGTGTGCCGCAAGCGCCTGCTCGTACTGCGTGCCGTAGATCGACGCGTAGCGGTCGAGGCACTGGCCGCCGCCGACGACGTGCAGGGCCCCGTCCTCCCCGACTGCGGCCACTACCCGGCCGAGGAGGCCCCGCAGGCGATGCTGGCCGCGCTGACCGCGTTCCTGACCCCGTACCGGGACGGGGAGACCGCAGAGGACGCCCCCACGGCACGCGTCGGCCCCACCACCCCGGCCTGTGACTGACCCCCGTGCTGGCGGGGGAGGGGCTTCTTTCTGGCCTGCGCGGAGCAGTGATGCCTTTGCCGTTTCTTGATCAGGGCTCACGCTGCCGGATAGCGAACTGCGGTGATCTGTTGAACTGTCAGGAAACGGCAGGGAGGTGTTCCATACGCCAGGGCTGCGCGGGGGCGCACGGCTGTTCGGGTTGGCCGGTGAAGGTGAATGCGTCCTGGTAGCGGCGCCATCGCGATGCCGCTGTCCGTGCGTCACGCTCTCTTGCGATGGCGGGATTCGGGGCCGGGTCGCCGGGGATATTCGGCGGGTCCTCGGAAATCAGGGGCTCAGGGAAACGGACATTGTGCTTCATGACACGCGGGTCGTGTCGGCATCAGGCCTGATCATCTGGAATGCTGTTCCAGTCCGCCGTCACCGGCTTTGATCGGCGGGCATCCGCAGTACCGGGCAAGCGGCCCGGGAAGCCCACGGAGAGAACGGAACATCATGAAGCCATCTGTACTTGTCGTGTCCACTGACCCTCAGGGATCGGCCGTCGTCTGGGCGGAGCGGGTGGGGGACAACCTGCCCTTCGATTTCATGGCAGCGCACGACCAGGCCGATCAGCTGCTCCACCTCAAGAACACCGGTGCCAAGGTCCACGTCATCGCCAACCAGAAGGGCGGCGTCGGCAAGACCACGACCACGGTGAACCTCGCGGCGTGCACCTTCGACGTCCTCGGCGAGAAGGACGAGTACGAGCACATCTTCATCGACACGCCGGGCACCCTGGCCGATGAGGAGATCCTGCGCAGTGCTCTGGAGATAGCGGATGACGTCCTGGTCCCGATGATCACCGAGCCGTTGTGCTTCGACCCGACGGCGCGGACGATCCAGAAGGTCATCGAGCCGATGGACATCCCCTTCCGGGTCGTCATCAACAACTGGGACCCCCGGGACGGCCGCGCCGACCTGGAGGATACCGAGGCGTACATCGCCGCGAAGGGGTGGCCGCGGGCCAAGACGGTCCTGCGGCGTTACAAGATCCACTCCCGGGCGGTGGCCGAGGGAACGGTCGTCACCCAGTACAAGGAGAGCGGCACCGCCTACCGGGCCCGCGAGGACTTCTTCCGGCTGTCCCTCGAGCTCGGATACGGGGGTCGCTGATGGCCGGCCGTCGTGTTTCCTTCGCCTCGATGGCGGCCGACCCGGTCGTCGACGCCCCCGGGGTGGTCAGCAACCAGGAGACTCCGGCCCGGTGGGTCCCCACGGGGCCGGACTCTCCGGCCCGGTGGGTTCCCACCGCCAACTGCCTCCCCAACCCGCGCAACCCGCGCGACGACCTGGGCGACCTGTCGGACCTGGCGAGCATCAAGGACCGCCAGCTGCAGAGCTGCCTCGCCGTCACCCCGGACGCGTACCTCCGGCTCTGGCCGGAGGACGAGGGCCTGCTCGCTGCGGGCCCGCAGGACGTGGTCATCGTCAACGGCAACCGGCGCCGGGCCGCTGCCGCGCTGTACGGGCGCGAGCAGCTGCTCGTCGTCGTCGACGACTCGGTGGCGGACTCCAAGGCGACCCTGCTGCGCGCGGCGCTCGACGAGAACATGGCGCGCAAGGACTTCGACCCGATCGAGGAGGCCAACGCGGTCCTGCTCATCGTGGCGCAGTACGCCACCGCCAAGGAGGCCGCCGAGGCGGAGGGCTGGTCCCAGAGCTGGATCTCGCACCGCAAGAACCTGCTGAAGCTCCACCCCGAGCTGCAGCGGCAGGTGCGGGCCAAGGCGCGGGGCGAGGAGGGCGTCTCCATCAACGTCGCCCGCCGTCTGGGATCGGTCAAGGGCATCGAGGCGATGTCCCTGGCCGAGCAGACGGAGCAGCTGGAGCAGCTGCTCCAGGCCGACGCCGATGCCGTCGCGGCGAAGCGGGCGGCGAAGCTGGGGGCCCGGGCGGCGGCTCAGGCGTCCGCGGACGGGGCGACTCCTCAGCCCGCGCCGCAGCGACCCGTCGCATCCGCGAGTGGGCCTGCGGAGAGCGCGACCACGACCGCGGCTGTGACCGCGGCTGCGTCCACGGGCACCGTCACGCCGTCGCCGGTGGATCCGTCGCCGGCGGAACCGTCGGCCTCGGCTACCCGGTCGAAGCCCGCCAGTTCCGGCGCGGGTGAGAGCTCTGCTTCGGCTCCGAGCACCGAGCCTGCTTCGAGCACGGAGTCCGCTCCGAGCGCCGAGCGATTTTCCGCGGAAAATTCCGAGCCTCTCCCGATGCCGGAACAGCGAGCCGAGGCCTCCCCGGCCGAGCAGCCGTCGGCCACGCCGTCCGCGGAACTCGGCGATGTCGACTGGCACGACGTCGAGGAACTCGCCGACGCCATCTGCCGCACCCTCTCGGCCGACGAGGCCTACCGCCTCGCCGACGCCCTGGCGAACCGTCTGCTGACGACCAACAGCTGACGCGTCCTCCGGTGCCCGCCCCGTCGTTCGCACGGGGCGGGCACCGGATCGGCTTCCCCCGCCGGTGCCTGCGGGAGGGAGGCACGGACTTCTTCGGCCGTTCGAACGGTGCCGCTCACAGTCCGGCTTCGTACGTCCCGGGCGGCACGGGCGTCCCGTCGTACGGGAGATAGCACCTCATGCGGTACGACAGCAGGTGCTGTACGAGGTCGCTCGCCAGGAACGGCTCTTCCCACTCCCACTGGGCACCGCCGCGGCAGGCGGTGCAGGAGGCGTCCCGGTGGCTGCGGCACACCGCGCGGCGGGCAACGTGCTGGGTGCGCATCTGGAGTCGCCCGGACAGCCAGATCTCCGTATGGGCTCTCGCCTTCTGCGCCTTGCAGCGCAGCAGAACGCAAACCTCTTCGACGCTGAGCACCCGCAGGGCAACACCCAGGCGGGCGTGCTGGCTGACCTGTGAGGTCGCCAGGCCGGGCAGGAGTTGCTCGGTCAGGCTCGGCTCAAGCCGCTTGATGAGCTGGTAGCTGGCTCTCTTGCTGTCCTCCTCTGCGGGGAGATCGTGGATCAGCCAGATGAGCGGGCTGTGCACCACGCTGGTCGCCTTCCGGTTCGCCCGCAGGAGGCGCGCGGCGTCCTTGAAGTCCTGGCAGGACTTCTCATCCTCAAGGCGCTCCAGCAGGTTGCGACGTGCCTCGGCGTACTTTCCGAACGGCCGGTGTCCGTAGTCGACGACCTTGATCTTCGTCTCGGGAGTCGTCACCAGCTTGGCTGCTATCCAGGCCCACTCCGTCAGCATGGGACCGACCATAGCCCACCCCGGTGCTCCCGGAGGAGGCCTCGTCGCGGACCCGGGTGGTGACGGAGAGCGGTTTCGGCCGCCCGAAAGTTCGCGTGGGAAAGGTGTTTTGACGCTGCGTCGACTGGTGCATTCCGCCGTGGCGTGCGGTCAGGTCTGTTCGTTCCCGGTCCACGCGCGGAGCTTTTCCGGGTTGCGGACGGCCCAGATGCGGGTGACGTGGTCGCCGCTGGTCTCGAACGCGGCGACGGTCACGGTGACGCCGGAGTGCTGGGCGACCAGGCCGGGGCGGCCGGAGTTGTTAGAGCTGCCGGAGTCCGTGCGGCGCGGATGCGCCGACGGCCCGAGGACGCCAGTTGTCGGCAGGCCGCGGGCGTCCGGTCGACGATCTCGGAGACCTCGGCGCCGCACCTCACATCTCGCGGGCCTGCGTCGTCGGACTGCCGAGTACGTGCTCGCCGCGATCTTGGCGTGGCGGCCGGGCGGCGGGCCTCCCCGCCCCATCCTGTACGCGGCGGGCTTCCTCGCACTCGCCTCGGTCCAGGTTGGCGTTGCGTCAGGCGCTGCCGGGTGCCTCTGGTGCCGACCCGCTGCGACGCACCCCGTGACGCCCGCCGAGCCTCGGGGGCCCCGCGCCGTACCGTCAGCGACCCGTCTGCGGGCTCGGGCCGGGGCGCCGCAGTGTCGGTGGTGTCTGGTACGAAGGCCCTGTGACGGAGGACGAGATCATCAAGCGGCTCATCGAGCAGAATGCCGGAGAACGGCCTTCGCCCGCGCCTCCGGAGGCCGTGTCCGGGCTCGAAGCAGTTGTGGGGCACCCGATGCCGTCTTTGCTCAGGCGGATCTATCTCGAGGTCGCCGATGGCGGATTCGGCCGCTGGGGCGGTGCCCTGTCGCTCACCGAGTACCGTGACGAACCGCCCGTACTGGAGGCGTACCTCGGGTGGCGCGAGGGCTACGGCGCGGACTATCCGACACCGGTGGTACCGCTACTGCCCTGGGGCTGCGCTATCTGGTCGCTCGTCGACTTCAGCACTCCCGAGGGGCGGATGTGGGGCTGGGACCCGAACGGCGGGTGCTTGCGCCACTCCCTCTTTCCCGAACCGTTCACCCTGTCCGAGCGGCTCACCGGCTGGCTGGACGGCCGGGAGGACTTCCCGCAGCCGTCCAACCGGGCTGACTGCTCGGAGTGAGTGGTTCGGCATGGCGGTATGGCTATGGCCTGACGCGAATGATTGCTCGGGACCAATGGGTCACCCGGAAATCCGCAGACTGGTGGCGGCTCGTCACGCACGGTTTCTTGGGGGATTCTTGACCGGGAAATCGAAGCGGGCGCTCGTCGAGTTGGACAATCCGGAAAAATCGTCAAATTTTCACATTTTGCACAATCGATGCTTGTGCATTGCGGAGGTGAGGATGACGATGGACCGAGGGGGACTTCGAAAGAAGGTTGATCATGTCATTCCTCGGACAGTTCCAGTCCTTCGGGCGGTTCCGTGACGACTGGGGCGGCGGTGGTCGCGGTGGCGACTACGGCGACTTCGGTGGCGACTTCGGTGGCGACCGTGGCGGCTACGGCGGCTACGACGACTTCGGCGGCGACTTCGGTGGCGACCGTGGCGGCTACGGCGGCTACGGAGGCGACCGCGGCGGCTACGGAGGCTACGGCGGAGGCCGGTGGTAAGGATCGCTTCCCTGTGAGAGCGGGCCGGGCACGTGTGCCCGGCTTTGCCGTGTCGGCCGGGAGTGACCCCGTGCGGGCCCGCGCCGGCCGTGCGTGTGGAGACCTTCCATTTCCGGAGCAGGGCCTCTTTGATCGGGAGTTCCTCTCAATCCGGAAGTGATCTGGGCTCGGGGACGAGCGAGAAGACCGTGAGATGACGAGGAAACACAGGCTTCGGTCGGCTCTGCGACGCTTGCTCACGGTCGCCGAGACCTCCGATGTGGTCGCCGCGGCACCGCCGGTCCCGCTCCAGGCGATCTTCCGGCGCTTCTGGCCCTACACCAAGGGCGGCCGCCGATGGCTGGTGGTGCTGCTGGCCCTGGTCGCGGTGGGCCCGGCGATCGAGGCGATGGAGATCTGGCTGTTCAAGATCGTCATCGACGACATGCTCATTCCGCACCGGCTGAACCTGTTCCTGCCGATCGCCCTCGCCTATGTGGGGCTGACCCTGCTCTCCGGAGTACTGGGCTTCGCCCGCCGGGTGATCTCCACCTGGGTCAGCGAACGCTTCCTGCTCATCCTGCGGTCGGACGTGTTCCGGCACATCCAGGGCCTGTCACTGGGCTTCTTCGAGCGCCGGCGGCTCGGCGACGTGCTGTCCCGGGTGACCGGCGACGTGGACGCGGTCGAGACCTTCCTGCTCTCCGGCATCGTCAACGCGCTCGGCCAGGTGGCGCGGCTCGGCATCTACGTCGGCCTGCTGCTGGTGCTGCGCTGGGAGCTGACCCTGGTCGCGTTGGTCGCCGCGCCGCTGTTCTTCCTCACCGCCCGCCGCTTCGCCAAGCTGATCCGGGCGGCCTCGCGCGAACGCCGCCAGCGCAGCGGCTCGATCAGCGCGGTCGCCGAGGAGACGCTCGGCAACATCGCGCTCGTCCAGGCGTACAACCGCCAGGGCTGGGAGCACGCCCGATTCCAGCGCGAGAGCATCGGCCGGTACCACGCGGCGATGGCCTCGACCAGGATCGGAGCGCTCTACGGGCCGGCGGTCGACTTCGTCGAACTGCTCGGCGGCCTGGTGGTCATGGGCCTCGGGGCCTGGGAACTCGTGCACGGCCGGCTCACCTTCGGTGGCCTCATCGTCTTCCTCACCCTGCTGAGCAGGCTCTACGGCCCGATCCAGAGCATGTCCGGACTCGGCAACACCTTCTACGCGGCCTCCGCCGCCGCCGAGCGGATCATCGAACTGCTCGACCAGCGTCCACAGGTGACCGATCCCGTCACCCCCCGGCCGCTCGGTCGCGCCCGGGGCGGCATCGAGTTCGACGACGTCACCTTCCGTTACCCGGAGGTGGAGGCGCCCGCGCTGTCGGGGGTGTCCTTCGAGGTGGCACCGGGGGCGACGCTGGCCCTGGTCGGCGCCAGCGGCGCGGGCAAGTCCACCGTCGCCAAGCTGCTGCTGCGCTTCTACGACCCGGACGACGGCGCGGTACGGCTCGACGGCCTCGACCTGCGCGACCTCGCCCTCACCGACCTGCGCGAGAACGTCGCGGTGGTGCTCCAGGAGACCCTGGTCTTCCACGGCACCGTCCGGGAGAACATCGCCTACGGGCGCCCCGAGGCGAGTGAGGCCGAGATCCTGGCGGCGGCCCGGGCGGCGGACGCCCACGAGTTCATCACCCGGCTCCCGGACGGCTACGACACCCTGGTCGGCCAGCGCGGTCGCCTGCTCTCCGGCGGCCAGCGCCAGCGCCTCGCGATCGCCCGCGCGATGGTCCGGGACGCCCCCGTCCTCATCCTCGACGAGCCCACCACGGCCCTGGACGCGGAGTCGAGCCAACGGATCATGGGCCCGCTGCGCCTGCTCATGGCCGATCGCACGACGATCATCATTTCGCACAACCTGCTGACCGTTCGCGACGCCGACCAGATCGTCCTGCTCGACCAGGGCCGGATCGTCGCCCACGGCACCCACACCGAGCTCCTCCTCCGCAGCTCCGTCTACGCGGGCCTGCACCGGTTGCACCACCCGCCGGGCGAGTCCGTGGAGGCCGTCCCCTGAGTCGTCGCCCGGGCGTACCGATCTCGGCCACGGCGCTGCAGGGCTGTTGGTAGATTCCTGGCGTGAGTGAGCAACTGCCCGGCGGTGGGGTCGAGCTGTCGGCCGACGAGATTGCGGCCCTCGACGACAGGTGGTCGTCGTGCTGGACGCCGGAGGAGGTCGCGCGGCGGTTGGCGGGGGTCGGCACGCCGTGGTGTGTGGCTGCGGGGTGGGCGTTGGACCTCTTCCGGGGCGGGCAGGCGCGTGCGCACGGGGACATCGAGATCGCGATTCCGGCCGCGAGCTTTCCCGAGGTCCGCAGCCGCTTCCCCGGGTACGTCTTCGACGCGGTGGGCAGCGGCCGGATCTGGGAGGACGCCGCACCGGGGGTGCTGGCCGCCACCCATCAGACCTGGCTGCGCGATCCGGCCACCGGTGACTACCTGCTCGATGTGTTCCGCGAACCGCACGACCGGGACGTCTGGATCTGCCGGCGCGATGAGAGGATCCGCTTTCCCTACAGCGAGATCATCCGCCACACGGCAGATGGCATCCCGTACCTGGCGCCCGAGCTGGTCCTGCTGTTCAAGGCCAAGCACCTCCGCCGGAAGGACCAGGCGGACTTCGACACGACCGTCCCGCTGATGACCCCGGCGCAGCGCGAGACCCTGGCCGAGCTGCTCGCCTGCGTCCACCCCGGGCATCCCTGGCTCGCGGACCTGTAGTCCCCGCGCCGGCGGCTCGCAACGGCGGGACGTGGCCCCTGCGGCGGGGCCGGCGCCGCGCAGTGGTCGGCGCGGGGGCTTACCGGGTCTGCGGGGAACGTCAGCGGACGACGTCGAAGACCTGCTTCTGCAGACCGTTGGGGTAGACCTCGTGCTCGACGAGCGTCAGCTTCTGGGTGTCCTTGTCCGTCGTGCTGAACAGGCGCTTGCCCGCGCCGAGCAGGAGCGGGAAGACGAGCAGGTGGTAGCGGTCGACCAGACCGGCGTCGGAGAGGGCCTGGTTCAGGGTCGCACTGCCGTGCACGATGATCGGGCCGCCCTCGGTCCGCTTCAGTGCGGCAACCTCGTCGAGTGAGCGCAGGATCGTGGTCTCGCCCCAGTTCGACACCAGGTCGTCCTCGGTGAGGGTGGTGGAGACGACGTACTTCGGCATCACCTTGTAGTCGGCGAAGTCCGCCATGTCGGGCCACACCGAGCTGAAGGCCTCGTAGCTGACCCGGCCCAGCAGCATCGCGGTGGCCTCCTGCTGCTCCCGCCCCTTGATCTCGAAGGCCTCGGGAAGGAACTCGATGTTCTTGAAGGTCCAGCCGGAGTTCCGGTAGCCGGGCTCCCCGCCCGGGCCTTCCACAACGCCGTCGAGCGAGATGAAGGCGGTGCTGATCAGGGTGCGCATCTCTGGTTCCTCGGTGTCTCGGATCTGGATTCTTCCGGGTCTGCCGACCTGGTCGGCATCGGATGCCCTGCTGCCGGCCGCCGATGTGATCAAGGTAGCCGGGCCGGTCGAACCAGGCCACCAGCCGGGGCCGCGGTGCGTTGCCGTCAGCCCCTGGGGAACTCGCCGCCGTCCACGACGAGATTGCTCCCCGTCAGCCAGCCAGCCAGCCAACCAGCCGGCCAACTCGCCCGGCCGGACAGGAGGAACAGCACCGCGTCGGCGATGTCGTCGGGTTGGCCGTCGCGCCCAAGCGGGGGAGTGGTGGTGTCCTGGCCCGGCCCCGCGTCCAGGCGCGCCCACTGCTCGCGCGTCGCTAGGCGCTATAGGGGCGTCCTATGGCGTGCCGGTTCCGTCGTACGCCGTCGCCGGCCGCTCACCCTGCGGCCCCGACGTGCTCAGCGGCCACCCGTGCGCGACTATCTGGCGTTACATCAGATGTGGTGTGTGGGTTGAGAGTTGGGGAAGTGAGGCGCCGAGGGCGCAACGGCGGCGCGTTCGTCAACTTTTACTTTCCCCCGCCCGCCCCCGCATAGTGACGGCCCGAACCAGAGAGGAGGCCCGTCGTGCCGTACAGCGATGACCGTGCCGAGTGCCAGGTGCAGGCGGAAAACGTGCAGGTGGGGGCCGTGTGCGCCGAGTACGACCGGCGTCTGGAGCAGGCGCGCGCCGAACTGGCCCGTACCCTCGCCGCGCCCGCCGACGGGGCCGGGGCCGTGTACGAGCGGGACGTGGCGGCCGCGCGGTGGGCCGGGGAGGTGCGCCGCCTGGAAGGCGCCGGCCACGGGCTGGTGTTCGGCCGCCTCGACACCGCCGACGGCACCACGTTGCGGATCGGGCGCCTGGGCCTGCACACCGAGGCGGACGAACTGCCGCTGCTGGTGGACTGGCGGGCCGAGGCCGCCAGGCCCTTCTACGAGGCCACGCCCGTCCACCCGATGGGCCTGCGACGCCGGCGCCACCTGCGTCTGGACGGCCGCACCGTCGCTGCCGTCAGCGACGAACTGCTGGACGGCTCCGACCCCACCCGCGAGGACGTGATCGGCGACGGCCCGCTGCTGGAGGCCCTGTCGGCCCGGCGCACCGGACGCATGGGCGCCGCGGTCGCCACCCTCCAGGCCGAGCAGGACGCGATCGTCCGCTCCCGCCACCGGGGGGTGACGGTGGTGCAGGGCGGCCCCGGCACCGGAAAGACGGTGGTGGCCCTGCACCGCGCCGCGTACGTGCTGTACGCCTTCCCGCGCGCCGCCGAACGCGGCGTCCTCGTCCTGGGCCCCAACGCCCGCTTCCTGGACTACATCTGTCAGGTGCTGCCCTCGCTCGGCGAGAACGACGTCGCCCTGGCGACCTGCGCCGACCTCGCCCCCGCCACCCCCGGCCCGGCGGCGCCCGAGGAACCGCAGACCGCCCGCCTCAAGGGTGACCCCGCCCTCGCCGACGCCCTGGCCGCCGTGGTCCGCGCCCACCAGGCCCCGGCGGCGGACGGCCTGGCCATACGGGTCGGCCAGGAGGAGGTGCACCTGCCGTAGTCCGACCTCGCCGTCGCCGCCCGCGCCGCCACCGCCGACGGCCTCGCCCACAACCGCGCCCGCGACCTGTTCAAGGACCTGCTGGCCGACGCCCTCACCCGCGCCCTCGAACGCGACACCGCCGACACCCTCGACCGGCTCGACGCCGAGGTCGCCCAGCTCACCGGCCTCAACCTCGACCGCGTCGCCGCCGCCGATCTGCGCCGGCTCGGTCTCGACGGCTCACGTGCCCACGAGGCCGTGGGTAGCGACGATGCCGCGGGTGCTGGCGGCACCGCGGGAACCGACGGCACCTTCGACGCCGAGGCCGTTCGCGCGGCCCTGCTGGACGACCCGCACCTCGACCGCGTCCTCGACACCCACTGGCCCGCCCTCACCCCGCACGACGCCGTCCGCGCCCTGCTCACCGACCCCGCCGCCCTCGCCGCCCACCTGCCCCACCTCTCCGACGACCAGCGCGCCCGCCTGCTGCGCGCCCCTGACGCCCCGTGGACCGACGCCGACCTTCCGCTGCTGGACGAGGCCGCCGCCCTGCTCGACGGTCCCCCGCAGCGCAGTTGGGGCCACGTCGTCGTCGACGAGGCCCAGGAACTCACCGCGATGCAGTGGCGCGCCGTGCTGCGCCGCTGCCCCACCCGCTCGATGACCGTCGTCGGCGACTTCGCCCAGGCCGGCCCCGCCGCCCAGGCCCGCGACTGGCACGAGGCCCTCCACCCGCACACCGGGAGCCGCTTCGACCTGCACACCCTGACCGTCAGCTACCGCACCACGCAGGAGATCCTCGCCACCACCACCGACCTGCTCGCCCGCATCGCCCCCGGCCAGGCCCGCGCCCGCGCCATCCGCCACGGCGAACCCCCGCGCACCCTCACCGCCCCGGCCCACGGCCTCGCCGCCGCCGTCCTGGCCGAACTGCGCGCCCAGACGGCCGCCCACCCCGGCGACCTCCTCGCCGTGGTCTGCGCAGACGCCCGCCTGCCGGAGCTGGAGGCCGCCGGCCTGCCCGGACACGTCCGCCTCGTCCCCGCCTCCGAGGCGCGCGGCCTGGAGTTCGACGCCGTCCTCGTCGTCGATCCCGACCAGATCACCGCCGCCCGCCCGGCCGGCGAACGCGACCTGTACGTCGCCCTCACCCGTGCCACCCGCCGCCTGTGCGTGATCAGGACCGCGGGGTAGGCCGGGCAGGGGAGGGGGAGGGTTCGGCCCGGTAGACGGTGAGGTGCCGGCCGGGGGCGCCGGGTACCCGGGCGGCACCGCCTACCCCGCTCCGGCGCATGCCTCCGCCTCCGCCAGGTACCGCGCCACCGGGCCCAGCGTCAGCATTCCACTGGCGGCGCCGGCATGTTCCGTACGGGCACCGCGCAGGGCAGCCCCGGCGCGTGCGGCGATTCCGGGCTCGCCGAGGCGTACGGCGGCGCGGGCGGTCAGGCACCACATGGCCTCCTGCATGTGGTCACGCGCCGGTTCGGGCACCGCGGCGAGGGCGGTACGGGCCTCCTCGACCCGCTCCTGGGCCAGCAGCACGAGGGGGCGCACCCAAGCCCGGTACGGGCCCCAGTCGAGGTGCGGGTCGGTGGGTGCGGGCCGGTCGTGCAGCAGGCGCAGCCCGAGGAGCGCGAGCGCGAACAGGCCGCGGTGCAGCCCCGGCATTCCGGCCTGCTGGAGGGCGTTCTCGGCGGCCCGGTAGTGCGCTGCGGCCGTGGCGGCGGTCGGCCCGCCCGGTTCGGTGCTGCGGGCGGCCGTGGCCCGGGCCCGGAACCACCCGGTGAGGACGGGGACGAGGGGCGCCTCGGTGGTGGCGGCGAGCCGCTCGGCGGCCTCGGCGTGCGAGGCCGCGGCGTCGAGGTCCCCGAGGGCCGAGGCGGACTGGAGGCGGACGAGTCGGCCGAGTACGGCGAAGTTCGGCAGCTCGTGCCGGGCGGCCAGATCGAGGATCTCGGCGCCGATCCCGTCCCGTACCGCCGCGAGCCCGGGGCGGGTGAAGGACTGCAGGAACACCCCGTTGAGGGCGAAGACCAGCAGGGCGGGATCGGCCAGGCCCCGCGCCAGCGCCTCCGCCTGTTGTGCCGCCTGCCGCGCGCGCCCCAGCTCGGCCGCGGACAGGTCGGCGCTGCGGCTCTCGACGGCGACCGTGGCCAGGAGGCGGGCCGACAGGTCGGCGGGGCTGCCGGTGCCGTCGGTGCTGCCGGTGCCGCCGGTGCCGAGCGCGGTGAGCGTGCGCTCGGCAGCCGCGACGACCGCGCGGGACTGCTCGGGGTCGTCGGCCCGGCTCCAGATGGCGGGCACGTCGTAGGCGCCGATGATCCGGGCGGTCAGGGAGAGGTCTCCCGTGCGTTCCGCAGCCTGAATGGCGGCGAGGCGGTCGCGTCGCGAGTGGACGAGGGCGTCGCCACCCGCCAGTGCGAGGGTGCGGGCCAGATCCACGGTGGTGCGCGGGCCGAGCCGGACGCCCGGGCCGCGCCACCCGGTACGGGCGCCTTCGAGGGTCGCGGCCCCGTTGAGGATGTCCGTCTCCAGACGCCGGAGTTCGGCGCCAGGGTCGAGTCCGAGTTGATCGACGAGCATCGCGCGGGCGCGGCGGAGGGTGGCCAGCGCGTCGGCCTGGCGGCCCGCGCGGTACAGCGCGCGGGCCAGCAGCCCCCAGGCCGGCTCACGCCACGGGTGTTCGGCGACGTGGGCGCCCAGTTCGGCGACGAGACCGGCCCCTTCGCCGGAGTCGAGGAGGAGGCGGGCGCGCAGTTCCACCCCCTCCATCCGCAATTCCTCCAGCCGGGTCCGCTCGCGCCGTGCCCATGCGGCGCCGGTCACATCGGCGTACGCGGGTCCGCGCCAGTCCTTGAGTGCCGCGCTGAGGTCGGCCACCGTGTCGGGGTTGGTCACTGTGTCGGGGCCGGTAGCTGTGTCGGGGCTGGTCACTGTGCCGGGGCGGCGCCGGGCGCGGGCCAGGGTGTCCTGGAAGCGGTGGGCGTCCACGTCCTCACGCGACAGACGCAACGCGTAGCCGGGCCCTTCGGTGACGATGACGCGCGGCGCATCGTGGGGCGGCCGGTCGGGTTCGAGGGCGCGGCGCAGCGCGGCGACGAACGTACGCAGAGCGCCCACGGCGCGGGCCGGTGGATCGGTCCACAGGTCGTCGACGAGGGTGTCGGTGGTGACCATCCGCCCCTCGGCGGCGACGAGCCGGGCGAGCACCTCCCGATGGCGGGGGCCGCCCAGGTCGATCGGGCTGCCGTCGTCGCGGAAGGCTCGCACGGCACCGAGCACGTCGATTCGCATGCCCCCATCCTCCGTGCCGGGGGTCGGCTGCGCTTGACCGTACTGATCGGCTGCTGATCGCCGTCGCCCAGGCTGGTCCGGTCAGCCCCCGACCGACAAGGATGGCCCTTCATGACGCTCACCATTCCCGGCTTCGACCCCGTCCGCCTGCCCGGTGCGAACGGGGTGGAGCTGGCTGCCGCCGTCGGCGGCAGCGGGAGCCCGGTCGTGCTGTTGCACGGTTTCCCCCAGACCCACCTGATGTGGCGCCACGTTGCCGAGCGGCTCGCCGACGAACACACGGTGATCTGCCCCGACCTGCGGGGCTACGGCGCCAGCGACAAGCCGGCGGCCACCGACCCCGAGGTGTACGCCAAGCGCACCATGGCCGCCGACGTCGTGAACTTGGCGGCCGCCCTCGGCCACGAGCGCTTCGCCCTCGTCGGCCACGACCGGGGCGCCCTGGTCGCCTTCCGGGCGGGGCTGGACCACCCTGAGACCGTCACGCACCTGGGCATCCTCGACGTCGTGCCGACCCTCGACATGTGGAACGTCCTGCACGGCGTCCCGGCGGCGGTCGGCTACCACCTCTTCCTGATGGCGCAGCCGCCGGGCCTGCCGGAGACGATGATCGCCAACAGCGCGGACGCGTTCTTCGGCTCGTTCCTCGACTCCTGGGCCAACGACGCGACCGCCGTTCCCGAGGATGTCCGTGCCGAATACCTGCGGGCGAGCGCGGCGGCGGTGAGGTCGATCGTCGCGGACTACCGGGCCTCGGCGGGCATCGACGTCACGCACGACCGAGCGGACCTGGACGCGGGGTCGCAGCTGGCCATGCCCGTGACGGTCGTCCAGCAGGACTGGGGCGCGCAACTGGGCTATGACGCGGCAGCGGTGTGGAAGGCGTGGGCGCCGGACCTCGACCACCGGCTGACCCGGGCGGGGCACTTCATGGCCGAGGAGGCTCCCGACGAGATCGCGGAGGCGATCCGGGAGCTGCTGGCCCGCTGAACCTCCCCTTCCCGGCTCGCCGACTGACTGACCGACCGACCGGGCCACGGTCGGTCGGTCGGCGAGCCTTGGGCTTCCTCGGCGGTCGGGAACCTCTTCCCGTGTCGGGTACCCGCCGGGGTCGGTGTCAGGTGTGGGTGCCGTCCGCCGGGGGCTCGTCGGCGAGCTCGGCGAGCTCGGCGGCGTAGCGAGTGGCGGCCTCCGCCAGCTTGCGGGTCTTCCGGTCCGGTTTGTCGCTGAGGTGGGCGGCGACGGCGCGGTGGGCGTCTTCGAGGTTGCCGTCAAGGTCGTCGCCGAGTAGTTCGCGGGTGATCACCAGGGAGTTGTCCGGGAGCACGTGCCGCTGGGACATCCGTTGCTGGACCTCGGCCATGCCCTCGCGCGCCAGCACCTCCCGCAGTTCCTCGATCAGCGGGGCCAGCCACTGGGCACGCAGTGTGTACTCGCCGTGGCCGGCGAAGGTCGCGTGGAGCCCGGCGAGCAGCTGCGCCGGGTACTCCTCCACGGGTTTGGCGAACTGCGGGTAGTCCTTGGCGAATTCGTCCCAGTCGACGTAGAGCCCGGAGATCTGCTCCGGGAGGACCGGCCAGCGCGACCAGCTCTCGTCGGACTGGGTGAAGACCTGCCGCAGCAGGTCGTAGGGCACCTCGTCGGTGCGCGAGAGCAGGATCGCGTCGTAGAGGTCCTTGCCCTGCGGGTGGTTGTCCGAGACCAGCCAGAGGATCTTCCACGCGAGGGAGAGTTGTGGCGTGGCGGCGAACAACCGGCCGGTGACGCCGGGGAGCTGGTAGGACTCCGGGGGGACGGGCAGGTGTTCGGTGAAGACGAAGTCCAACTGGACGGTCCCGCCCGGGACGCCGGGTGCCGACCACGGCAGGATGAGCCGGCGCCCGGGAATCCGGCTGTACGTCCAGATCTCGTCGCTGACCGCCTGGTCCGCGTGCAGCCGCACCGCGCCCGAGAGCCGTTCGGCGTCGGCGGCGAGCTCCTCGAACATGCGGTCCGTGCGCTCGTCCTCCAGCTGCCAGTCCGTCGGGCGGACCACGAAGTCCAAGTCCCCCGGCTCCCGCGCCTGCTCGCCGTACCAGGCCCGCAGCAGGACGCTCCCGCGCAGGACCAGGTGCTCGGACCACTGCGAGCCGGCGACGGCGGACAGTACGGTGTTCAGCGCCTCGCGCCGCGCGGCGAGCCACCGTTGGGCGAGCTGCGGGTCGGTGAAGGCGGGTTCACTGGGCCGCAGGGCCCGGGCGTACCCGGCGAGGGCGGGGTCGAAGACCGGCTGCTGGCTCACCGCCTCGTCGTCGATCGGCCGGACGCTCCTGGGCAGGCCCCGGTCCTCGCGGACGTCCTCCGTTGGTGGCTGTCGGGGGAGCAGGACGCCCTGCCACGGCCCGTATTGCAGTTCCTCCCACGCCACTGGCGACTGGGGCTGGTCCTCGGTCATCGCGGGTCTCCCTCTCCGTACGGTCCGGCACTGTGCTCGTGCTCGTGCTTCTGTTCGCGTTCGTGCTTCTGCTCGCGCTCGCTGATCCATCCGTCGTCCAGGGCCTCGTCGCTGTCCACGGCGACGAACTCGCGCTCCACCGACACCACCTCGCGACCGTCGGCGGCAAGGCCCCGGAGCAGCGCGTCCAGGCGCTGGCCCGCGGTGCTCAGGCCGACCAGGCGGCACCGCTGGGTCACGAACCACTCGCGCCGACCGTCGTCGCGTATTCGGCGCGGGTTGTGCGACAGGTGCGCGCCGTGGCGGACGGCCAACTCGGCGAGGTCTGCAAGGCGGGCAGGGTCGGCGAGACGGGCAGGGTCGGCCGTGGGATGCGGGTCCGGGAGCAGCAGCTTGACGTGGTGCTCGAAGTACCGGCGCGCCCCGTGCGGCACGGCGTCCTCGTCCGAGACCGGAACGCCCTCCGCCCATGGCGTGGCCTCGATCTTCGTCCGCAGGACAGTGAAGCCGGCCCGAACCAGCCGGCCCGTGGTGCGGGACGTCGCCGCAGCGACCTCGTCCAACGAGCCGTTGGCGCGCAGGGTGAGCATCGGCTGCGAGGGCGCCGCACCGCGTGCCAGCAGGATGTGGGTGAACTTCAGGCCATGACCGTCGGCCCACCCGGCCAGCGCCTCGGCGGCGCCGGGCTCCACGGTCAGGTGCACCTCGAAGTCACCCCGGAGATCGGGAGGACCGGACCGGTCGTCACGGTGTTGGTCAGGACGGATGGCGAGCATGGGAGCATCCTGCCAAGCCCCTACGACAACGCCTCGCGCGCCCGGGCGCGCAGCGAGCTTTCGCTGGACCGGTCGCGGTCCTGTCGTCATACCGGTCGGTGGCGCGCCGCGAGTTCTCGGGCGAGGTCAGCCCCCGAGGCCGTCCACCAGGTCAAGGAGATCGGGCAGTTGCAGGACCCGTCCGCCGGAACCCGGTAGCGGGATGTGCAGCGGCTCGGTCCATCGGGAGGGGATCGCGTCCAGTCCGTAACGGGCACCCGCAAGCCCGCCGGTGACCGCGGCGACGGTGTCCGTGTCGCCGCCCAGGTCGACGGCCGCGCGCAGCGCGCCCTCGAAGCTCGTCGTGGTGCGCAGAGCCCAGACCGCTGACCCCAGGCAGGGCCAGACGGCGCCGTTGAACTCGGTTGCCTGGTCCGGGTGCCAGCCGGGATCGAGGACCGTCGCGTATCGCGGGCGGTGATCGGGATGGATGAGCGCCAGAACGTCAGGGAGCGCGCGGAGGGCGTCGTTGTCCTCCAGCGTGACGCGTATGAGTTCGTGGAAGATCGCGGTGCCTTCCCAGGCGGCGCGGTCGCCGTGGGTGAGGGCGGCGATGCGCCGAGCGGCATCCATGGTGGCGGCCTGTCCCGCACGTGCGAAGTGGACCGCGGATGTCGATGCCCGCATCAACGAGCCATTACCTGCTGCCCGCAGGTTGACCTGGAAGTGGATCGCGGCGGCCAGATCCCAGGGCATGCCGTTGGTGAGGACGTCCTCGGTCTGCAAGCCGATGTCCTTGGGTTCGGATGCCGCCCACCGCTGGAAGCGGCCGAAGATGTCCGACAGGTCCAGCCCGCCCCGCTGCACCAGTGACTCCGCCACCATCACGGCCATCTGCGTGTCGTCCGTGGCCTCGCCCGGATCCCAGCCGCCACCTCCGCACATCTCGGCACCGGCACCGGGGACGGGGAACCGCGCAGAGAACGCTCCTTGGGGACCGAACTCAAAAGGGGCTCCAAGCGCGTCACCCACAGCCGAGCCGACAACCGCGCCGGCAGCCCGCTGAATCCGCTTCATTGGTGCAGGCTATCGGTGCGGCCGGTGCCAGGCGGCGGGCAGGCGGTTGGGGACGTTCCGTCGTTCGTGCAGTTGTTGATCCCGGTGAGCCCGTGACTTGATGTCTGTGTCGGTGGGTCAGTTGGTGGCGGGCGAGTTGTTGGTGCTGCGGTCGTCGAGGACGATGTGCGGCTGGTGCAGGCGGTCGCTGCCGGCCTGCTCGTCGGCGGGCCGGGTGCTGTTGATGACGGCGGCGATGCGCTCGTAGCTGGTGACGGCGAGGGCCCACGTTCCGATGCTGGTGCCGATGCCGCCGCCGACTCCGCTGTAGGCGGTTTCCCGGAGCGCGTTGAGGAGGGCGATGGTGCTGGGGCCGGACAGGATCGTGTCCTCGTTGCCGTCGTTGACCGGCTTCGAGAAGTGGTCGGCGCCCTGGGCCTGGGCGGCCAGGAAGTCCCAGGTCTCGGGGTGGCAGGAGATCGCGACGGTCTTCACGGCTGCGGCCTTGAGAAGGGTGTTGACGTGGTTCTCCCAGAGGAAGGGCTCCGGGATGAGACCGGACACGTCGTCGGCGCGGCCGCTCGGGAGGTCGTCGGTCACGGCCTGGTCCGGCGCGACTGCTTCCGTGTTCTCCAGATCGACCTTCGTGTCCTGCTCCGTGGGGCCGGAGGGACGGTACAGGTCTGCGAGTTGGGCGGCCACCTCGGCGGCGATCTGGCTGAGCTGGTCCTTGGTGAGGACGTGCGGGGCGGTCGGCGCGTCGTCGGCAGGGGTGGTCTCGGACACGGTTGTCTCCTCGCTGTCGGATTCCGCGGCCTCGCCGGTCACGGAGGGGGAGGCCGGCTCTGTGGCCCGCTGTGCGGCCTGCTCGGATGCCGGGGGCTCGGCGCCGGGGAGTTCGTTGGTACCGGGGGAGTTGCTGCTGGCATCACCGCCGGGCGGGTGAGCGGCTTCCGTCGGCTGGCCCGCGGCCTCGGGGGAGTCGACGGCGGGCAGGGGCGCCTCGGCGGGGCCGCCGTCCAGGGAGGCGCGGCCGCTGCTCTGCCGAGTGCTGAGTTCGTTGCGCAGGTTGCCCAACTGGCGGTGGAGGCTGCGGTTGTCCTGGTGGGCGCGGCTGGTTTCCTGCTGCCCTCTGGCGATCGCCTCGAAGAACTCGTCGCGGTGTTCGCTCAGGCCGGCCGCCAGTGTCGCGGTGAGTTCGGCTCGCAGGTTGTCGGTGTGGTTGCGGATCTCCTCCAGGCCGGCCTGAAGGGCCGTCCCGACTTCTGCGCGTAGCAGTTCGACCTGGTGGGCGGTGCCCCTCGCCATGTCCCCTCCTGATCTCGCGCACCCGTAGGGGTGGCGGCGGGTACAGCGTGGCGGCAAGGGCCCGTGCGTGATGAGCGGATCGGTGGGACTGTCGAGAACGCGTCGATCACCGTCTGAAATCGGATCATCACGCAGATGTGTCACATTGTCGGTTGATAGACCGAATGGAGCGTCATGCTGGTGTTCATCACGGTGCGGACTCCTTGTCGGAGTTCCCGAGGATGTCGGTGGTCCAGGCCGGCCTGATCGCATGCCAGCTGTACCGGTAGCCGTTGGTGCCGTGGTGGGGCGTGGTGAGGATGTGGTGGAACTCGCACCATGCGGCGAACTCCCGCCAGGAGCAACCGGGAAGACCGCGTTGCTCGGGATGGCGGTTGTAGGCGGCTACGGTCCGCCGGATGGTGTCCTCGGGTAGGGGGCCGGCGGTCATGGCGATGGTGACGATGATCTTGGCGAGGTCGTAGCCGAAGGGGGCGAGGGTGAGGGAGTCGAAGTCGATGACGGCGACCGTGGTGTCGGTGATGAGGAAGTTGCGCGGGTTGGCGTCCTTGTAGAAGGCGGCGGGCATGGTGGCGGCCTGCTCCAGCCAGCCGTCGATCGCGCCGGGGGTCAGGAGCGGGGCCGGTACGGTGCCGGTGGCCAGAAGCCGGTGGAGGCGCTCGCGGCGGCTGTCGGCGAAGTCGGCGATGGTGACCTCGGCGGTCGCGACGTCGGCGGTTGTGGCGTCGCCGCTGGTGTGGTCGGCGCTGGTGTGGGGTGTGTTCAGGTGGGCGGCGTGCAGGTCGTGGGTGTGGGCGGTGGTGTGCTGGTGGCCGAGGAGGTCGGCCAGGGTCAGCAGGTCGTCGGGGGTGCCGTGGTGACCGTCGAGGTGCTCGAAGTCGATCGCGGTGGGGTGGATGTGGACGACTTGGGGGATGCGTACGTCGGGGTTGGCGCGGGCGATCCAGCGGTGGTGGGCCAGGGAGCGCTGCTGGGTGTGGGGCTCCGTGAACGTCTTGGTGAAGATCCGCATCATCGTGTGTGCTCCTCCTCAAACGTGGCCACACCGGCCCCGCAGGCCCGCGCTGCTACAAGGACGGTACCGGCGCACGGTGGACGTTCACAGGTGGCGTCGGCACGGTACGAACAGCTGCGAGTCGCTCTTTGAAGTGCCATGGGGATGGCGCTGGACCTCGGCATCGCGAGCCTGAACTCGCTGCTGGGGAAGGGCTATCCGACAGTGGCCAGTCTCCCCAGGTTCATGCCGGCGGTCGTCGCGGCCCGCAGGGCCGTCCTGGCGCAGGCCACACCGCGGCGGGTGGCCGCCTCGCCCCCACCGACGGCGAGCGTTCGTGTGCCGAGGCCTGCGCATGTGCGGCAGATGCCGGGGTGGGGGACTGGGTCGTGGCATTTGGTGCACTCGGTGTAGCGGGTTGCTGTGGGTCGTTCGGCGGGTTGGTCGGGCGGCATCTTGTGCTTTAGTACTGCAACCGCATCTGGGCGTGACTGTGGGTGTAGGTGTTCGTTGTCTTGACTGTGTGCCTATGGGTTGACGGTTGAGCAGGTTGAGTCGTGGT
>NZ_JBHVWW010000049.1:0-66873 GCF_042882025.1 Kitasatospora sp. NPDC058243 | reverse complement strand
GGCCCGGGCCAGTGCGGCCGGGTCGGCCACCGGCAGCCAGGGCAGCTCGGCCGGCGGCGCGACGGCCCCGGCCGGGCGGGCGGCGGCGGGCTCGGGGCCGGCGGTCCCCAGGACCTCCCGCCAGTACGCCCGGTCGGCGGGCCGGTCGGCGTCCGGGTCCGGGGCGGGGGCAGGTACCAGGGCGGGGACCGGGGCCGTCTCGGCATCCGCGGCGTCCTCGGCGTACAGCTCGCCGGCCCGGCGGACGAGCGCGGCCAGCCCGGCGTCGTCGTCGACCAGCCGGTGGTGGCGCTGGAACCAGCTGAGCCCGCCGTCGGATCGGCGGATCAGCACGTGGCGCAGCAGCGGCCCGCCGAGCAGGTCGAGCGGGCGGACGAGCTCGGCGGCGAGCCAGCCGTCCAGTTCCTCCGGGTCGAGGTCGATCACCGCGACGGCGGGCGGCTGGGCCGGGTCGGCCGGGCGGAGCAGGCCGGGGCCGCCCCCGGCGGCGGCGCGGTAGCCGGTGTGCAGGTCCGGGCGTTCGGCCAGGGCCCGGGCCACGGCGCGGCGCAGCCGGTCCAGCCCGACCGGGCCCTCGAAGCGGACCAGGCGCGCCACGCAGTCGGCGGGAAGGAGCGGGGTGTCCCGCAGGACGGCACGCCGGGCGGCGTCGAGCGGGGTGGCGGTGGAGCTGCTCACAGGGCCCTCACGGTGTCGTCGTCGGGGTGCGGGGTCACGGTCTCGGGCGCGTCGCCGTGGTCGGCGTGGTCGGCGTGGTCCGCACCGTCGGCCTGGTCCGCGTAGTCGGCGTAGTCGGCCGCCACGTCGTGGACCGGGCGGTCGGGCTCGGCGAGCAGGCCGCGCAGCAGCTCGCGCAGGCCGGTGGCGAAGCCGGTCGCGGTCGGCGGGTCGAAGAGTTCGGGGGCGTAGTGCACGGTCAGCGCCGTGGGGGCGGCGCCGCTCTCCGCCCGCCACCCCAGGTCGAGTTCGACCCCGCGCGGGGCGGCGCCGTGACCGACGCCGTGGCCTCCGCCGTCGCCCCGGGAGCGGACCGGGGGCTCGGCTCCGGGGCCGGCCGTCCCGTCGGGGGTGGTGCGCCCGAGCAGGTCGGTGAAGGCGGGCTCGTCGGCGAGGTCGGCCCGCAGCAGGGCGCCGCCGGGCAGGCCGACCGCCACCTCGTCCTGGCCGGCGATCCACGAGAGCAGCACCAGCCAGCCGGCCCGCAGCACCCGGTCGGGGTGCGGGCCGAACCGGGCGATCGCGTTGCGCAGCGACTCGTCGACCGGGACGGTGACGCTGCGCTCGGTGTAGTCGGGGCGGCCCGGGCGGGGGCGGTCGGTGGGGACGTCGAGCCGGACGGGCCCGGGCGGGCCGGCGGGGGCGGCCGGCAGCGCCGCATCAGAGGAGACGGCCGCCGGCGCCCCGGCCCACAGCCGGGAGATCGGCAACTCGCCGTCGGCTGCGGCGAGTTCACGGAGCAGCGCCGTGTACTCCTCGACGAACGCGGCCGCCGTCGCCCCCGTGAACAGCTGGGTGCTGAACTCCAGGCAGGCGGTCATGGCGTCGTCGCCGACCCGGTCGGAGGTGATCAGGGTGAGGTCGAACTTGGCGGTGCCCGCCGGCAGGCCGCCGAACAGGTTGCCGGCGCTGTGGCCGATGTCGAAGTACCCGGTCGAGGTGCCCTCGATCTGCTGGATCGGCGGCAGCTCCTGGTGCACGAAGAACACGTCGAACAGCGGGCTCCGGCCCGGATCGCGCTCGTCCGTCAGCGCCTGGACGACCCGGTCGAAGGGGATCTCCTGGTGCTCCAGGGACTCCAGCACCACGGCGCGCACCCGGTGCAGGAAGGCGGTCACCGACGGGGCGCCGGACAGGTCGGCGCGCAGTGCCACGGTGCTGTTGAAGAAGCCGATCAGGCCTTCGAGTTCGGGCCGGTTGCGCCCGGTGGTCGGGATGCCGACGACCAGGTCGTCCTGCTCGCTGCGGCGGGCCAGCAGCAGGTAGAGGCCGGCGAGCAGGACCACGAAGAGGGTGACGGAGCGGTCGGCCGCGAGCCGCCGCAGCTCCCGCATCAGGGCGGCGTCCACGGTGAACACCGCGAGGTCGCCCGCGTGGTCCTTGCGGGCCGGGCGCGGGTGGTCGGTGGGCAGCCGCAGCACCGGCGCGTCCCGCAAGGTCTCGCACCAGTAGGCGAGTTCGCCGTCCAGAGCCGAGCCGGCCACCAGTTCGCGCTGCCAGGCCGCGTAGTCGGCGAACTGGACGGGCAGCGGCGCGAGCCGGTGCGGGCGGCCCTCGCGGCGGGCGGCGTACAGCTCGGGCAGCTCGCGTTCGAAGATCCGCGGTGAGGCGCCGTCGTTGACGGCGTGGTGCATGGTCACCTGGAGCACGTGCTGCTCGGGGGCCGTGCGGACCACGAGCACCCGCACCAGGGGGTCGTGGGCGAGGTCGAAGCGGTGCTCGGCGGCCTGCCGGACGAGTTCGCGGGCGGCGGCGAGCGGGTCCGGCTCGGCGGAGACGTCCCGGAGGGTGAAGAAGTCGCCGGGCTCCGGGCTGATGCGCAGCACCGGCTCGTCGTCCTCCTCGGCGAAGTTGGAGCGCAGCACTTCGTGGCGCAGCATCAGGTCGTGCCACATGCCGCGGACGGCGTCGACGTCGAGCGGGCCGCTGATCAGGCTGACCATCGGGAGGTTGTAGAGCGTGGTGTCGGGGTCGAGCTGGTGGTGGAACCAGATCCGGTCCTGGCCGAAGGAGGTGACGGGCGGTGTGTCGCGGGGGGTGATCGGCGGCAGGGCGGGGGCCGCGGGGGCGCCGGCCCGGCGGCGGATGAGGTCGGCGAACGCGCCGACGGCGGGGTGTTCGTAGACGTCGAGCAGCCGGGGGCGGAAGCCGAAGCGGGTCTGGATCCGGTCGGCGAGCTGGAGGGCGATGATCGAGTTGCCGCCGAGTTCGAAGTAGTCGGCCTCCGGGCCGGGCGGCTGCTCGCTGTGCAGGAGTTCTCCCAGGACTTCGGCGAGCCAGCGTTCGGGGTCCTCGGCGGGGCCGGTCCCGGTGCGCTCGACGGCGGGCGCGGCGGGCGCGACGGACACGACGGGCGCCACGGATGCGACGGGCAGGGCGGGGGCCGCCGGTGCGGGCCGGATCCAGCAGGGGGTGGCAGCCAGCGGGTGTCCGGGCAGGCGCAGCCGGCGGGCGGTGCCGGGCTCGGGGCCGAGCGCCGGCCAGTCCAGGTCCAGGCCGCATTCGTACAGCCGGCCGAGCAGCGCGGCAAAGCCTCCGCCGCCGTCACCGGCGGCCGTGACCAGCCGGGCGCCGTCCTGCCCCTCCGGGCCGAACCGCTCGGCGAGCAGCCGGCCGAGGACGCCGCCGGGGCCGGGGTCGAGGAACACCACCGGCCCGGCGGCGGCGAGCCGTTCGGCCGCCGCGACGAGCCGGTCCCGGTCGGGCGGCGCGGCCTCGGCTCCGGCGGCGGTGGCGGTGGCGAGTTCGCGGGTGTCCTCGGCGGTGAGGGTGCCGAGCAGGTACCGGGCGGCGTACCGGGAGACGCCGCTGCTCAGCACGGTCCCGACGGGCACGCCGCAGCGCGACAGCTCGCGATGGAGGGCGAGTTGGCCCGCGAGCAGCCGGGCCGCCGGGCCGGTGGCGGGCAGCGCGTCGGGCAGCTCCGCCGGGCCGGGGGCGTCGGGCACGGCGTCCGGGGAGAGCAGCAGACAGACGGCGGGCGGCCTGGTCCGGCCGCCGCGCGGGGCGCCGCCGGCCGGTGCCGAGGCGTCGAGCCGCGCCGCCCGTTCGAGCAGGGCCCGGCCGAGCTCGGCGGTGTCGCGGGCCCACACCGCCGCCCGGTGCCCGTAGTGCGTGCGCCCGGAGTTGAGGGTGAGGGCGACGTCGTCGAGGTCGGTGTCGCGGGCGGCCGGGCCGGTCAGCGCGGCGCCGAGGTCGGCGCAGAGCCGGGCGAGCGCGGTACGGCTGCGCGCGGAGACGCCGACGAGCCGGGGCGCGCCCGACCGGTCGCCGCGCGGGGGCACGGGCGGCCGCTGGACCACGCAGTGGGCGTTGATGCCGCCGAGGCTGTACGAGCTGACGCCGGCGATCCGCTCCTCGCCCTCCCAGGGGCGCAGCGCGGTGACCACCTCGACGGGTTCGAGGGCGGCCTCGTCGACGGGCCGGCGGAAGTGCAGGGACGGGTACAGCTCGCCGTGGCCGACCGCGAGGACGGCCTTGACCAGGCCGGCGATCCCGGCCGCGTGGTCGAGGTGGCCGACGTTGGTCTTCACCGAGCCGATCGGCAGCCGCCGGCCCCGCGCCCCGAACCCGCGCGGCCCGAACACCTGGGCCAGGCCCTCCAGTTCGACGGCGTCGCCGAGCCGGGTGCCGGAGCCGTGCGCCTCCAGGTAGCCGGCCAGGGCGGGGTCGAGCCCGGCGGCGCGCCAGGCCGCGCCGATCACCGCCGCGTGCGCGGGTGCGCTCGGGGTGCTGATGGTGGCGGCCGCCCGGCCGTTGTGCCGGACGGCGCTGCCGCGGATCACGGCGTGGACGGGCGTGCCGTCGGCGCGGGCCCGGCCGAGGGTGGTGAGCAGCAGGACGGCGCCGCCCTCGCCGCTGGCGGTGCCGTCGGCGTCGGCGTCGAAGGCCCGGCAGCGTCCGCTCGGGGAGACGAGTTCGGTCATGCCCTCGGTCTGCCGGGCGGGCAGGCCGCCGGGGCGCAGGCTGAATCCGCCGGCGAGCGCGTACTCGGCCTCGCCGTCGCGCAGTTCGCGGCAGGCCTGGTGGACGGCGACGAGCGAGCCGTTGCAGCCGGTGTCGACGGCGTAGCAGGGGCCTTCGAAGCCGAGCACGTGGGCGATCCGGGCGGGCAGCGCGAAGGGCACGTTGCCGAGGGCGCTGAGCGGGCCGGGCTCGGTGGCGGCGCCGAGGTAGCCGGAGGCGGCGGCGCTGAGCACCACGGCGACCTGGCGTCCGCGCAGGGCGCTCGCGGCGTGGCCGGCGTCCTCGACGGCCTGGTGGGCGAGGACCAGCGCGATCCGCTGCTGGGGGTCCATCAGGGCGGCCTCGCGCCGGGAGAGGCCGAAGAAGGCGTGGTCGAAGGTGTGGACGTCGGCGAGGTGGCCCATCGGCAGGTAGCCCGCGTCCGGGTCGAGTCCGGTGGCGGCGGCCCGGGCGGCGGGCATGCCCCCGACGGAGTCCCGGCCGGCGGCGAGGTTGGCCCGGAAGGCCGCCAGGTCGTCGGCGTCGGGGAAGCGGGCGCCGATGCCGACGACGGCGATGTCGGTGTCGGCGGGGGCCGTCGCTGGGGTCCTGGTCACTGCTGCTCTCTCCCGTTCGTCAGACTTCGTACGCGGCGTCGGGCCGGGCGCCGCCCGTGGGCGCTCCGGCCGCCGGGGCGACGGGCTCCCGGGTGGCGGCCTCCGAGGTGGCCGCCTCCGGGGTGGCGGCCACCGGGGCGACGGCCGCGGCCTGCTCGGCGACGGTGCGCAGGTCGAAGAGCCGGCCGACGCGGACGGCGCCGGGCCAGCGGCCTTCGAGGCGCAGGTGGAGTTCGACGATCCGGTGCGAGTTGCCGCCGACGGCGAAGAAGTCGTCGTCCGGTCCGAAGTCGCCGTGCCCGAGGACCTCGGTCCAGTAGCGCGTCACGAGCTGCGGGGCGCCGTCCGCCCCGGCGGGCTCGTCGCGTCCGCCGGCCTCTCCGGAGCCTTCGGCGAGCAGGGCGCGCAGCGCCTGGAGGTCGGTCTTGCCGGACGGCGCGAGCGGGAAGCCGGCCACCCGGACGAAGCGCTCCGGCCGGGCCTGGCCGCCGAGCAGGGCGGTGCAGTGCGCCAGCAGTTCGGCGGTGTCCGGCACGGGGGCGGCGGGGTCGGCGGGGAGCCAGCACGCGGCCAGCGCGGTGGCGCCGTCGGGGCCGGTCACGGCGAGGACGGCGGCCTGCCGGACGGCGGGGTGGCGCTCCAGCGCCGCTTCGACGGCCTCGCGTTCGACCCGGACGCCGCGCACCTTGAGCTGCCCGTCGGCCCGGCCGCGGAACACCAGCGCCCCGGTGGGGTCGGCGGAGGCGAGGTCCCCGGTGCGGTACATCCGGGCGCCGGGGGTGGTGGCGAAGGGGTCGGGGAGGAAGCGCAGCGCAGTGTCGGCCGGGCGCCCGGCGTAGCCCTCGGCGACCTGCGGCCCGGCCACGTACAGCTCGCCGGTCCGCCCGGGGCCGACCGGGGCGAGCCGCTCGTCCAACAGGTGGATCCGGTTGCCCGGGGTGGACCGCCCGATCGGGACGGGGTCGAGCGGCGCGGGCGTGACCGGCTGGGCGAGCACGGTGACGGTGGTCTCGGTGGCGCCGTACTCGTTGACCAGCCGGGTGCCGGGCAGGACGGCCCGGTGCCGCTCGGCCTGCGCGGCCGACAGCGCCTCCCCGCCGACGATCCACTGCCGCAGGTGGACGTCGGCGCCGGCCAGGTGGGGCAGCACCAGCAGGTGGAACGAGGGCGGGCCGACCGCCACCTCGACCCGGTGGCGGCGGATCAGCGCGGCGGCGGCCTCCGGGTCGGGCAGGGCCCGTTCGTCGGGCAGCACCGCCGTGCCGCCGCCGCAGAGCGTGTGGAACAGCATCAGCAGCGGCGCGTCCCAGGAGAGCCGGGAGGCGGTGAAGGTGGTCGCGGCGGGGTCCTCGGCGCGGGAGGCGACCAGGTGGGCGAGCGCGCCGCGGGAGACCAGGACGGCCTTGGGCTCCCCGGTGGTCCCGGAGGTGGTGACGGCGTAGGCCGGTGCGGTCGGGGGCACCACGGCGTCCGACGGGCCGGCGGCCACGGCCGGAGCAGGGGCCGGTCCGCTCTCGGCCACCGCCGTGACGGGCTGCCCGCAGCCGGCCGTCAGCTCCCGCACGGCGGCGGGCGGGGTGGCCGGGTCGCCGTCGTCGTACACCAGGACGGCGCAGCCGCTGTCGCGCAGCAGGGCGCGCACCATCGCGGCGGGGCGATCGGGTTCCAGGACGCACCAGGCGGCGCCCAGCCGCAGCGCGGCCAGCATGCCGACGACGGTGCGCACGCCCTGGCGGCGGTGGATCAGGACGAGCCGGCCGGGGGCGGCCCCGGCAGCGGCCAGCCGATCGGCCAACGCCTTGGTTTCGACATCGAGTTGACGATACGTCAGACTCTGCTCGCCGACCACCACGGCGGTCCGGTCGGGCAGCGCGCGGACCCGTTCCCGGATCAGGTCGAGCACGTCGATGGCCGGACGGCCGGCGGTCACGGGCGGGTCCCGTAGGCGTGGAAGCCCAGCCCGGTCTTGCGGCCGAAGTGTCCGCGCCGCACCAGGTCGAGCAGCAGGTCGCAGGGCCGGAACCGTTCGTCGCCGGTGGTCTCCAGCAGGACGTCGAGGGTGTCCACGATGGTGTCGAGCCCGATCAGGTCCGCCGTGCGCAGCGGGCCCATGGCGTGGCCGAAGCACTCCTGGAAGATCAGGTCGACGGTCTCCGCGTCGGCCACGCCCTCCTGCACCCGGGCGGCCGCGTCGTTGACCATCGGCATCAGCACCCGGTTGGAGACGAAACCCGGCGAGTCGCGGACGACGTGGGCGCGGCGGCCGACCCCGGCGAGCAGGGCGAGGGTGGTCTCCAGCGTCCGGGCGGTGGTGGCCGGGCCGCGCACCACCTCGACCGCCTCCTTGAGGTACGCGGGGTTCATGAAGTGCGTGGCGAGCACCCGGTCGGCCCGGTCGGTGTAGGAGGCGAGCCGCTCGACCGGGATCGCCGAGGTGCAGGAGGCGAACACCGCGGCGGGGGCGCAGACCCGGTCGAGCTCCCGGAGCACCTGCTCCTTGACGGCCAGCCGCTCGGAGGCGCACTCCACCACGAAACCGGCCGCCGCCAGCCGCCCGAACTCGTCCGTCCAGTCGACCAGTTCGACGGTCTCGGCCGCCGAGGGGCGGGCCTCGGCAGGGGTCCCTGCACCAGCCTCACCGGGGGCCGGGCGGCGGCCGAGCAGCCGCGCGGCGCGCAGGCCGTCCCGCAGCCGGCCGGGGCCGGCGTCGAGGGCGGCCCGCTGCCGGTCGACCACCACCACGGGGTGCCCGGCCGCGGCGAAGACCTGGGCGACGGCGGTGCCCATCGTGCCGGCGCCGACGATCCCGACCGGGATCCGGTCGGTGCGGGCCGCCCGGGCCTCGCCTGCCTCGCGGTTCTGGGTGTCTTGCGGGTGCACGGTGTCCTTCCTGGTCACGACGGATTGCGGCCCGGTCACGGCCGGTTCCGGGCCTCGGGGGCCTCAAGGGCGACAGGGGCCTCGGGGGCCTCGGGGGTGATCAGCCGCAGGTGGCCCGGCGGCGGGGGCGGCGGGGCGGCGGGCGGGTAGCCGAGCAGCAGCCGCCCCTCCCCCTCCTGGCCCACCACGGTGAACCCGGCGAACCGGAGGTTCACCAGCATCACCCGGTTGACGTCGGTGGGCACGAACTCGGCCAGCGGGCGGCGCCCTTCGGCGAGCGCCGCGCGCACGACGTGCCCGATCAGCGCCGGCCCGATGCCCCGGGACATCACCCGGCAGGACAGCAGGAGCAGCCGCAGCACCTCGGCCGGCCCGGCCGGGCCGTCGCCCTCCCGGTGCCCGGTCCGCTCGCTCAGCGCGAGGCCGATGGTGCCGTAGTCGCCGAATCGGTCGGTCAGTTCGGCGACCAGCACCCGGTGGTCGGGCGAGTCGCACAGGGCGCGCAGCTCCGGCAGGCCGTAGGTCCGGCCGGTGGTGTTGAGCTGGTGGGTGCGGACGGTGAGCTCGTGGGCGCGGGCGAGGTCGTCCGACCCGGCCTGACGGATCGTCAACTCCAGTTCCAGGGAGGCGAGGAACTCCTCGGGGGTGCCCTGGTGATCCTCCCGGGCCTGGGTGCGGAGCGCCTCGCCGCGGTAGCGCAGCCGGCGTTCGCGGGCGTCGGCGGTGACGAACTCGGGCCGGAACTCCGGCAGTTCGGCCAGCTCGGCGACCTGCTCGGCCGGGTAGCAGCGCACCACGGGGTGGGCGGCGGCCACCTCGGCGCGCTCGACCGGATCGTTGTCGACGAAGGCCACGGTGTCCAGCCCGATGCCGATGGCCTCGGCGATCCGGCGCACCGCGCCCGACTTGGGCCCCCAGCCGATCTCCAGCACGGTGAACAGCTCGTGCAGCCCGAGCCGTTCCAGGTGTGCGGTGGCGACGGCCCGGTCGCTCCGGCTGGCGACGGCGTGCAGGACGCCACGCTCGTCCAGCGCCCGCAGGGCGGCGGTCGCGGCGGGGAACGGCGCCGGATCGTCGCCCTCCAGCACGGTGCCGTCCCAGAGGGTGTCGTCGAGGTCCCAGACCAGGACCTTGACGGTCGGCTCCGCCCTACTCTGCTGCGGCCCACTCCGCTGCGGCCTGCTCTGCTCCGCCCCACTCCGCTGCGGCCCCGGCTGCGGCCCGGTCATCGGCGCACCCCCTGGCGCAACAGGCGGTCGGCGATGTGCAGTTCGGCGACCTGCGGGCTGCCCTCGATGATCTCCATCACCTTGGCGTCCCGGTAGAACCGGCCGGCCCGGACGCCGGGCTCGCAGCCCGCCGAGCCGAGGATCTGGACGGCCCGGTCGGCGACCGCCTTCGCCGCCCCGGCCGCCGCGTACTTGGCGACCACGGTCTCGGTGGCGGCGCCCAGCGGCGAGCCGGCCCGGGCCTCGGCGGCCCGCTCGGCCAGCGCCCGGGCGGCCGCCGTGTCGACGGCGGAGCGGGCGAGCAGCGAGCGCACCAGCTGGTGCCCGGCCAGCGGCACGCCGCCCTGGACCCGGTGCGCGGCGTGCTCGGCGGCGTCGGCCAGGCAGGCCTCCGCCATGCCGACGCAGCCCCAGGCCACCGTGAACCGGCCGTGGTCCAGCGCCACGGCGGCGGTGTGGGTCAGGCCCAGCCCGGGCGGCGCCACCAGGTTCTCCCGGGGCACCCGCACCCGGTCGAAGGTGAGGTGGGCGATCCGCGCGGCGCGCAGGCCGAGTTGGCCGCTGACGGGCTCGCGGACGATCCCGGGACGGTCCGCCTCCACCAGGACGGCCGTCGGGCCGGCGTCGGTGCGCCCCAGCACCAGGAACACGTCGGCGCTCTGCCCGAAGGTCACCCAGCGCTTGGCGCCGGTGACGACCAGCCGTTCGCCGTCGTCCTCGATCCGCGTGCCGACCTCGGCGAGCGCGCTGCCGGCCTCCCGTTCGGTGGCGGCGAAGCCGGCCAGGCGTTCGCCGGAGGCCAGTGCGGGCAGCCACCGCGCGCGCTGCTCCTCGCCGCCCCAGCGCAGCAGCGCCGCGGCCGTCATGCCCTGGACGGTGAGCAGCGCGCGCAGGGCGCCGCAGACGCCGCCCAGGTGCGCGACGGCCTCGCCCAGCTGGGCCGGGGTGGCGCCGGCGCCGCCGTGGCGGGCGGGCAGGTCGAGGCCGAGCAGCCCGGCGGCGGCCACCGCGCGGACGGCCTCGTCGGGCAGCGCGCCCTGCTCGTCCCAGCGGGCGGCCTCGTCGCGGACGGCGGCAGCCAGGTCGGCGGCAGCGTCGACCGCCGAAGCCCCCGCAGTGGACGGCCTGGTCTCGCTAGCCGTGGGCGGCACAGCCGGCCCCCGTCTCCTCGCCCGTGCCCAGGCCGGCCCGCTTGCGCTCGACCAGCGCGGCGATCCGCTCGGCGGTGCGGAAGGAGTCCAGGTCGAGGTCGTCCACCTCGATCCGGATGTCGAACCGCTCCTCGACGAAGACCACCAGCTCCAGCGCGAACAGCGAGTCCGCGAGCCCCAGTGCGAAGTAGTCCTCGTCCGGCGCCACCGGCCGGCGCAGTGCGACGGTCAGGAACTCCCGTATCTCGATTGCCGTGTCGGTCACGCGGTGCTCTCCCAGGGTCCGATTTCCACCAGCAGCAGGTTCCAGGCCGCCACCGGGCTGACGTTGGCCAGGACGACCCGGTCGCCCTCGGCCAGCCGCCCGTTCGCCAGCGCCGTCCAGAGGTTGAGGAAGACGTCGTTCGGCCCCAGGTGGCCGTACCGGGCCAGGTTCTCCCGGCACTCCGGCAGGAGGTCGACGCCCAGCGACTCCGCCAGGAAGCGCAGTCCGCCCGCCGAGAGGTTCTGGCTGGCGTAGCCGGCGACGTCGGCGCGGTCGAGGCCGTGCCGCTTGAGCAGCCGCTCCAGGAGCGCGGTGAGCCGGTTCCTGGTCTCCACCGCGAGCCGGAAGGAGTAGCCGGGCAGGTCCCGGCACTCCTCCTGCCAGCTCTCCCAGGGGCGGTCCCGGTAGTCCACCCGGAAGAGGTCCCAGTACGCGCCGTTGGTCTCCTGGACCAGGTCGAGCACCCGCACCGGGCCGGTGCGGGCGAGCAGCAGGGCCTGCCCGGCGTCCCCGTTGACGGTGACGGGGTGCCGGTAGCGGCCGGGGGTGGCCGGGGTGGAGGCGTGGGCGACCAGGACGTGCCGGACGTCGGGGTCGGCGGCGAGCAGTCCGCGGGCGGCGAGCAGGGCCGGGCCGAGCGAGACGCAGCCGAGGCCGCCGACGCCGAAGGTGACGGCCCGGTCGGCGCCGAGCCGGGCCTGGAGCCTGGTCGCCTCGGAGCTGAGCAGGGTCTCGGGGGCCCGGGAGTCGACGACGATCAGGGCGTCCAGGTCCTGGGCGGCGAGCCCGGCGCCGGCCAACGCACTGCGGGCCGCCCGCTCGGCCAGCCCGGTCGGGCCGAGCTCGCGATCGACGGCCACGGTGTCGATGCCCAGGCCGGCCAGCGTGGTTCTGCGCTCGCCGTCCAGGCCCGCCAGTTCGGGCAGCTCGCCGACCGGCACCCGCTGCTCCGGCAGGTGCCAGGCCGCCTCGCGCACCGCGAGCGGCGCGGGGGCGCCACCCGTCCTCGTCGTCACCATGCCGTGTCCTCGACTCTCCGCTGTCTGTCCGCTGTCCGGCCGGGCGTCCGGCCGTCTCTCGGTGCCTCCCCGGCCGCATTCCGGGCAAAGCCGGGGTGTGGCTCAGGCACTGCGCAGGCAGCCGTCCGCCGCCGACTCGGCGTAGGCCTCCCCCAGTTCCCGCACCGCCTCGGCGACGCCGCTGCGGGGCACCCCGGCGTACCCCACCACCAGGGCCGGCCCGGACTGCCAGGACCGGTGGTGGTACGAGCGGCCGCCGCGCACCAGCACCGAGCGGCGCAGCGCCCGGGCGACCAGCGCGGCCTCGTCCACCCGGTGCGGGAGCTGGACGTAGGCGTGCAGGCCGGCGAAGGCGCCCACGATCCGGGCCCCGGGCAGCCGGCGCCGCACGGCCTCGTGGAAGACCTCGCGGCGGGCCCGCAGCCGTTCGCGCTGGCGCCGCAGGTGCCGGTCGAGTTCGCCGCCGTCCAGCAGTTCGGCGAACGCGTGCTGGGTGAACACGTCGCAGCCGAGGTCCCGTTGGGAGCGGACCTCCTCCAGACGGCGGCGCAGCCGGGGCGGGGCGACCAGCCAGCCCAGCCGCATCCCGGAGGCCAGCGACTTGCTCGCGGTGCCCGCGTAGAGCACCCGGGAGGGGGACAGCCGTTGCAGCGCGGTGGGCCGGCGGCCGTGGTCCAGCCAGAGGTCGCCGTCGTAGTCGTCCTCGATGATCCAGCCGTCCACGTCCTCCGCCCAGCGGACCAGGGCGGCCCGCCGCTCGGCGCTGAGCACGGCGCCGGTGGGGAACTGGTGGGCGGGGGTGACCAGCACCGCGCGGGCGCCGGTGCGGGCGAGCGCGGCCACGTCGATGCCGTGCTCGTCGACCGGGACGGACGGGCAGTCCAGGCCCGACTCGACGATGAACTGGCGCTGCTGCGGGTGGCACGGGTCCTCGACGGCGAGCGCGCCGAGGCCGGTGCGGGGCAGCGTGGCGCAGACCAGGCCGAGCGTCTGGGCGAACCCGGAGACCACCATGACGTGCTCGGGGGTGGTGTGCACGCCGCGCGCCCGCCCGAGGTAGCGGGCGAGTTCGGCGCGCAGCGCCGGGACGCCGGACACCGGCGGGTACCCGAGGTCTCGCGGGCCGAGCCGGCGCGCGGCCCGCTGGTAGGCGGCCAGCCACTCGCGCTGGGGGAAGGCGGAGGCGTCGGCGCCGCCGGCCCGCAGGTCCCAGCGGATCACCGGGGCGGGGCGGGCGTCGCCGAGCAGGGTCGGCATCCGGGTGCCCCGGTCCAGGTGGGTGGCGACCCGGGTGCCCGATCCCCGGGTGGCCTCCAGGTAGCCGCCGGCGACGAGTTGCCCGTAGGCCTCGACGACGACGCTGCGGGACACCCGGAGGTCCTCGGCGAGCTGACGGCTCGACGGCAGCCGGGTGCCGGGGTGCAGCGCCCCCTCGGCGATCTCCCGCTTGATGCCGTCCCGGATCTGGGCGGTCAGCGGGAGCACGTCCTCCCGTGCCACGTCGATCAAGGTGTTCCAGGGCATGTTCGGCTCCTCCCTCCCCCGCCCACGGCGGCCCTGTTGAGCCCTGCGGGCCTGTCCGGCCCGTCGGCCCTGTTCAGCCCTCCGGACCTGCGGACCTGCGGACCTGCTCAGCCCGTCGGCCCGGTCCGGCCCGCCGGCCCTAGCGGGCCTCGGACAGACCGGACCGCTCGGTGTCCAGCAGCGCCCGCAGGGACGCGACCCGGACGGCCCGGCCGACGGCCTCGCCCTCCTCCTGGGCGATGCCGACCCCCCAGTAGGAGTGGGAGTCCACGACGATCTCGAAGGCGGCGGTGACCGCGTTCAGCGGTGCGCCGGCCCGTTCCACGACGAGGCCCTGGATGACGGCGTCGAGCCCGTAGCCGGCCACCGCCTCGGCGGTGGCCCCGCTCCAGCGGGTGTCGCCGGGCTCCGCCGCCAGCGGCTCCGGCTCCGGCAGGCCGGGCACGGTCTCGGTGCCCAGCGCCACGTACCGTTCGACGAAGTGCTCCCACAGCTGGTCGCCGGTGATCTCGCCGCCGATCTCCTCGCAGACCGCCTGCATCTCGGCGGCGAAGTCGATCTGGAGGCGGCGCGGCAGCTCGATGCCGTACTCGGTGCGCAGCAGGTGGGCGATGCCGCCCTTGCCGGACTGGGTGTTGATCCGGATCAGCGCCTGGTAGTCGCGGCCGATGTCGCGCGGGTCGATCGGCAGGTACGGCACGTCCCAGACCTCCTGCCCGGACTCCTCGCGGGCGCGCAGGCCCTTGGCGATGGCGTCCTGGTGGGAGCCGGCGAAGGAGGTGTAGACGAAGTCGCCGGCCCACGGGTGGCGGGCGGGGACGGGCATCTGGTTGCAGCTCTCGACGATGCGGCGGATGCCGTCGATGTCGCTCAGGTCCAGCATCGGGTCGACGCCCTGGGAGAACAGGTTCATGGCCAGGGTGACCAGACAGACGTTGCCGGAGCGCTCGCCGTTGCCGAACAGGGTGCCCTCGACCCGGTCGGCCCCGGCGAGGACGGCGAGTTCGGCGGCGGCGACGCCGCTGCCGCGGTCGTTGTGCGGGTGCACGCTGAGGATGGTGCGCTCGCGGTGGAGCAGGTTGCGGTGGGTGTACTCGATCCGGTCGGCGAACTCCTGCGGCGGGAACACCTCGACGGTGGAGGGCAGGTTGATCCGCAGCGTGTGCGCGGCCCGCGGGGCCCAGAAGTCGAGGACGGCGTTGCAGAGTTCGAGCGCGTAGTCCGGCTCGGTCTGGGTGTAGGACTCCGGCGCGTACTGGAGGTAGATCTCCGTGCCGGGGATCGAGTCCTGGAGTTTGAGGGCCTGTTCGGCCCCGTCGAGCGCCATGGCGGTGGTCTGCCGGCGGTCCTTGCGGAAGACCAGGCGGCGCTGGACCTCCGAGGTCGGGTTGAAGATCTGGAGGACGGCGCGGGGCACGCCCTCCAGGGCCTTGACGGTGCGTTCGATGAAGTCGCCGCGGATCGGCGTCATGACCTGGACGACGACGTCGTCCGGGATCGCGCCGGTGTCGACGAGGTGGCGGAGGAAGGCGTGGTCGTCCTGCGAGGAGGTGGGGAAGCCGACCTCGATCTCCTTGAACCCCATGGCGACCAGCAGGTCGAACATCCGCCGCTTGCGGGTGATGTCCATGGGGTCGGTCAGGGCCTGGTTGCCGTCCCGCAGGTCGACGCTGCACCACAGCGGGGCCTGTTCCGCGCGGCGGCCCGGCCAGCCGCGGTCGGGCAGCCCGACCGCCTGGTACGGCTGGTACTTCCGGACCGGCATCGCGCTGTGGCGCTGGATGCCCTGGTCGCGGGCGGGTGTGCCCTGCGGCGTGTCCGCGTCGGTGGGTTGAGCGGTCATCTCTCCTCCACAACGGTGGTCTGGGCGTCTTGTGGGGACGCTCTGCTAGCTCTGCTAGGCGGGCCAGGAGCTGAACTGTCTCCTCCCGTAGAGCAGCGGCGACGCGTCGCTGAGCTCGGTGATCCGGATGACCTCGCCGAAGACCATCCGCTGGCCGCCGACGGGGACCAGCTGGCTGACCCGGCAGTCGGCCACCGCGTGGGCGTCGTGGACGAGGTGGGGTCCGCCCGCGCCGGGGGGCAGCCGCCAGGTGGTGGCGTCGAACCGGTCCGGGTCGCCGGAGGCGAACAGTTCGGCGGTGCCGCGGCCCTCGGCGTGCAGCAGGTTCACCGCGAACTGGCCGCTGCGCAGCACGGCCTTCAGGGTCGGGCTCTCCGCCCGCATGCCGACCAGCAGGGTGGGCGGTTCGACGGTGACGCTGCACAGGGCGGAGCAGGTCATGCCCCAGGGCCGGCCGGCGTCGTCCAGCGAGGTGACGATGGCGACGCCGCTCGGGAAGCCGGACATGAAGGTCCGGAAGTCGGAGGGGGTTGAGGTGACGAGTTCCACGTGATTCACCGCTCGACTGGGTAGGGGACCGGCTCCGCGGTCCGGGGCGCGTCCACGCTCGCCGTGCGCCGGTCGATGACCCACAGCAGCGGGCCGCTGAGCACCGTCGTGAACAGGGCCATCACGACGAGGGCGAGGAAGAGCGCCGGGGTGAGGATCCCGGCCTGGTAACCCGTCTGGAGGACGGCGAGCTCGGTCAGGCCGCGGGCGTTGAGGAACACCGCGATCCGCATGCTCTCCACCGGGGGCCGGCCGGCCGCCCGGGCGCCGTAGTAGCTGCCGACCAGCTTGCCGAAGATCGCGAGCACCACGGACAGGACGACGGCCTGCCAGGAGAACACGCTGAGCGGCGCCGAGGCGAGGCCCATGCCGGTCACCGTGAACAGCAGCGGCAGCACGATCCGGCCCCAGCCGCCGACGGTGTGGGCGGCCCTGGTCCAGGGGCCCGCGCCGTCGTCGCCCGGCAGCGCCAGGGCGACCAGGACGGCGCCGAGCACATCGGTGAGGCCCAGCCGCGAGGTGGTCAGCGCCGCGGCCACGGCCGCGGCGGCGGTCAGCCCGATCGGCACCGCCACCGGGATCCGCTCGGCCCAGGCCCGGGGCCCGGGCAGGGCCCCGGCCCGGCGGATCAGCCAGGCGCCCAGCAGGCCGACGACGAACACCAGGTACGGGGTGATCTTCCCGCCGCCGTGCGCCAGGCCGACCGCGATCGCCAGCAGCGACCAGGTGACGGCGTCGATGGAGACCGCGACCGCCATGCAGAGCCGGCCGATCGCGGTGTTGAGCATGCCGCGGTCGTCCAGGATGCCGGCCAGCACCGGGACGGCGGTGACCGCCAGCGCGATCGCCAGCATCAGGACCAGCACCCCGGCCGGGGCGCCGCCGCGCAGCGCCGGGGAGCCGTCGGCCAGCACCCACGCGGCGAACGCGACGCCGCAGCCGAGCGGCAGCAGCAGCGAGCCCACGGCGGTCATCGCGATGGTGCGCCCGCCCAGCCGGCTGCCGCCGGCCCGGATCTCGTGGACGGCGCCCACCAGGAAGAGCGCGAGGCCGAGGTGGCCCGCCTTCTCCAGGACGGCCCCGCCGTCCATGGTGGCCGGCTTCCAGTGCCACTGGCTCGCCAGCAGCGCCCCGAGCAGGAGGCAGGCCATGATCTCGCCGACGATCTCCGGCTGCCGCAGCAGCTTCGCCAGCCGGCGTCCGAGCAGTGCCACGGGGACGAGCAGAGCGAGCGTCACCGCGGCCGGTACGTACGGAAGACTGTCCATGGTGCCTCCTTTCTCGGGGCGCCGAAGGGGTCAGTGCATCTGGGCGAGGTACTCGTACTGGCTGGGCAGGCGCTTCAGGAGCTCGGCGGACTGGTCGCTCAGCAGCTGGAACTCCTTCTCCGCGCGGCTGCCGTCCTGCAGGGCGAGTGCGGGCGGGGCCTTGAGCTCGATGCCGCCGAGGCCGAGCAGCATGGCCAGGTAGGAGTAGGACTCGAACCCGTGGAAGTGCGGGAAGATGGTGGCCTCCGTCGGAGGCTTGGCCTTCCACAGCTCGATCCGCTCGGCCAGGCCGTCGGGCATCACCCGGGTCTTGGCGTCCCGCCAGTAGGCGTTGTCCTCGCGGGCCGCGGCCTTGTAGTGCAGGACGAGGAACTCCCGTACGCCGTCGATGGTGTTGCCGACGATGCGGTTGTAGGAGCGGCGCAGCCCCGGGTCCCAGTTGGCGTCCGGGAAGTGCTTGACCAGTTCCTCGATGCCCTGCTGGATGAAGAAGATGCCGGTCGACTCCAGGGGCTCGACGAAGCCGCTGGACAGGCCGATGGCGACGCAGTTGTTGACCCAGGCGTTGCGGGTGCGGCCGATCCGCATCCTGATGTGGTTGGCCTCCAGGCCCTCCGACTCCGGGCCGACCTTGGCCCGCAGCGTGGCCTCGGCCTCCTCGGGCGTCGCGTACTCGTCGGAGTAGACGTAGCCGGTGCCGATGCGGCCGAACAGCGGGATGGTCCAGATCCAGCCGGCGTCCGAGGCGGTGGCGGTGGTGCAGGGGCGCAGGCCGCGCTTCTCCATGTCGACCGGGACGCGCAGCGCCACCGCGCGGTTGTTGGGCAGGGTGTCCTGGAAGGAGGTGAACGGCTCCTCCAGGGTCTGGTTGATCAGCAGGCCGCGGAAGCCGGTGCAGTCGATGAAGAGGTCGCCCTCGATCAGGCCGTGCTCCTTGGTGCGCACGCCGCTGATCCAGCCGCGGTCGTCCTGGACGACCTCGACGACGTCGTCCTCGATGTGCTTGGCGCCGCGCTCGGTGGCGTACCCGGAGAGGAAGTCGGCGAGCAGCGAGGCGTCGAACTGGTAGGCGTACGGGAACTGGGTGTCCTGCTCCGTGAGGGTGTCGCGCTCGGTCGTGTTGCCGCCCTCCTTGAAGTCCTGCTCGAAGAGGGTGCCGTCGAGGTAGCGCGGGGACTTCTCGGCGTCGCAGATCGCGGCCATCAGGAACACGTCCTGGTCGAAGCGGTCGCCGGAGCGGCTGTTCAGCCACCAGTCGGTGAGCGGCAGGCCGTCGACGACCCGGAGGCGCTCGAAGGGGTGGTAGAAGTAGTGGCCCTTGCGCCGCCAGTTCTCGAATCGGATGCCCAGCTTGTAGGTGGCATTGCACTTGGGCATCCAGACGTGCTCCGGCAGGCCCAGGTAGTTGAAGAAATGCCGGACGGTGCTGAAGGTCGCCTCGCCGACCCCGATGGACTTGATTCGCTTGGATTCCACCAGCGTGACGGAAATGCGATCGCCGAATGCGGCGCGCAGGTACGAGGCGGTCATCCAACCGGATGTCCCACCACCGACGATGACGACGTTGCCCAGCATTCCTGACCCTCTCAGCCGGTCGTTCAACCCGGAGCCCCGGGCTGTCCCATGGCTCGAAATCCTGCGGCAGCGGAGCCTCCGGAAAACAGGCTTTTAAGCCTCAGCGGAAACACGCACTCCAGCGCGTCCCGGCCTTCGCCGGGTGTTTTCCGGCATGCCGAACAGATGACACCCGATGGTTGGGGGTGCCATCTGTTCGGCGGAACTCGCCGGAATTCGGCGGGGGTTCGGCAGTGGCTGAGCCTGACCGGCAGGGCCGGCTCAGCCACCGTCCAGCAGGTAGTCGTGCAGCAGGGAGATGACCCGGGCCCGCTGCGCGGTCAGGTAGAAGTGCCCGCCGGGCAGCACGTGGAACGCGAACTCCTTGCCGGCCAGCGCCTCCCAGCCGCGGGCCCGCTCGACGCTCACCGTGACGTCGGAGTCCCCGGTGAGCACCACGACCCCGCAGTCCACCGGGCGCAGCGCGGTCGGCCGGTAGGAGTCGATCAGCAGGTAGTCGTTGCGCAGGATCGGCAGCACCATCTCCCGGATGTCCGGGTCGTCGAAGATCGACATCTGGGTCCCGCCGTGGCCCGCGACCGTGGCGAGGAGCTCGTCGTCGCCGCGGGGCAGGGCCGGCGCCCGCCCGGCCGGTCCGTCGCCGGAGCCGGCCGGCGCCTGCGGCGGCGGGTAGCCGGAGAGCACCAGCCGGGCCACCGGCAGGCCCTGCGCGTGCAGGGACTGCACGGTCTCGTACGCGAGCAGCGCGCCCATGCTGTGGCCGAAGACGACCGTCTCGACACCGGGGCGGTCGGTCTCCAGCAGCGCCTGCGTCAGCTGGGCCACCAGGGTCGCGGCGTCCTGGACGAAGGGGTCCTCGATCCGCTCCTCCCGCCCCGGGTACTGGACGAGCTGGAGTTCGACGGCCGCCGAGAGGTGGTTGGCCCAGGGCCGGTAGAAGCCCGCGCTGCCGCCGGCGTGCGGCAGGCAGACCAGCCGCCGGGTCGCCTCCGGGCGCGGCCGGGGGATCACCAGCCAGGGTTGGTCGTCGTTCAAACGGTCACTTCCTTCCGTCGGCCCCGCGGGGCCGTGTCCGTACCGGCCCGGCCGGTCATCCGCAGGCCCGGACGATCTCGCGCAGGGCCTCGTGCATGCGCTGGAGCAGGGCGGTGGCCGCCGCCTCGTCGAACCGGCCGCCCGCGTACACGCAGGACAGCTCCATCCGGCCGCCCTCGACCGCGGCGGCGACGTCCAGCTCGTAGGTGCGGGTCTCGCCCGGCTCGTGGTCGCCGCCGCCGTGGTCCAGGTGGCGCAGGATCAGCCGGTCCCCCTCGGGCAGCTGGTTGTCCCACTGGCCGAGGTAGTTGAAGCCGATCCGGGCCTTGGGCGCGGGGACCAGCAGGTCCTCCCGGGCCTCGGCGGCCGCCGCCAGCCGCAGAACGCCGTGGCCGATGCCGCGGCGCGGGACGGCCCGCAGCCGGCGCTTGGCCACCCGGACGGCGGCGGTCGGCGCCAGCTCCGCGGGCACGTCGAGCAGCACCGGGTAGATCGTGGTGAACCAGCCGACGGTGCGGGACAGGTCGACGCCGTCCAGGATCTCCTCGCGGCCGTGCCCCTCCAGGTCGATCACGGTGCCGCCGTCGCCGGCGTGGCCCTGGGCGGCGAGCGCCTGGGCGAGGGCGGTCAGCAGCACCTCGTGGACCTGCGCGCGCAGCACGCCGGGCACCCGGCGCAGCAGCGCCTCCGTCTCGTCCCCGGTCAGGGTGTGCCGCGCGGTGCGGCGGTCGCCGAACAGGCCGGTGTCCAGGGGCTCCCCGGCGGGCTCGGGCAGCGACCGCCAGTGCGCCAGCTCGTCGTCGAAGCCGCCGGTCAGGGCGTGCTCGCGCAGTCGGCGGGACCACTGGCCGAAGGAGGTGGAGCGCGGGGCGGGCCTGGCGGGGCGGCCGGCCGCCAGGTCGGCGTAGGCGGAGCGCAGGTCGTCGAGCAGGATGCGCCAGGAGACGCCGTCGACCACCAGGTGGTGCGCGGTGAGGAACAGCCGGGCCGGGCGGTCCGGCCCGAGGTCGGCCAGGACGGCGCGCAGCAGCGGCCCGTCGGCCAGCCGCAGGCCGCTCTGGGCCTGCCGGAACGCCTCGGTGGCGCGCTCCTCGGCGTCCGGCGCCCCGGCGAGGTCGAGCCGCTGGAAGTCCCAGCAGCCGTCGGCCTCGGCCGCCACCTCCTGGGACCAGGCGCCCTCGGCGTCGCGGGTGTAGCGGGCGCGCAGCATGTCGTGCTGCCCGACCAGCGCGGCCAGGGCGGCGCGCAGGGCCTCGGTGTCGGTGCCCGGGACGAGTTCGAACAGCAGCGACTGGTTGAAGTGGCCCGGGTTGACGGTGTGGTGCTCGAAGAACCACTGCTGCACGGCGGTCAGCGGCACGGGCCCGGTGGCGTACGGGTCCTCCTCGGCCGGCCCGCTCTCCCCCGTCCCGGCGGCCTTGGCGAGCGCGGCGACGGTCTTGTGCTGGAAGAGGTCCCGGGCGGTGAAGTGCAGGCCCTCCTGGCGGGCCCGGGCGACCACCTGGGTGGAGAGGATGGAGTCGCCGCCGAGCAGGAAGAAGTCGTCCTCGGCGCCGACGTCCTCGATGCCCAGCACCGAGCGGAACACCTCGGCCAGCGCGGTCTCCACCGGGCCCTTCGGCGGGGTGGAGACCCTGGTCAGGGCCTCCCGGGCGTCCGGCAGGGCGTCCCGGTCGACCTTGCCGTTGGTGGTGAGCGGCATCGCGTCCATCGGGATCAGCGCGGCCGGCACCATGAAGGCGGGCAGTTCCTCGGTCAGGGCCTCGCGGACCTCGCGGACCGCCTCGCCCCGGTCGCGGCCGGGCGCGGCGACCAGGTAGCCGACGAGCTGCTTGCCGCGGTCGCTCTCGCGGACCACCACGGCGGCCTGGTCGACCGCGGGGTGGCGCTGCATGGCCGACTCGATCTCGCCGGGCTCGACCCGGAAGCCGCGGATCTTGACCTGGTCGTCGGCCCGGCCGCGGAAGTCGATCCGCCCGTCGGGCAGCCAGGCGCCGAGGTCGCCGGTGCGGTAGAGCCGGGCCCCGGGGTCGTCCGCGAAGGGGTGCGGGACGAACCGCTGCTCGGTCAGCTCCGGGCGTCCCAGGTAGCCCTGGGCGACGCCGCGGCCGCCGAGGTGGATCTCGCCGGTGACGGCGGGCGGCACCGGGTTGCCGTGCGGGTCCAGCAGGTAGACCTCGGTGTTGGGCAGCGGCCGGCCGATCGACAGCCGGCTGCCGGCCTCCTCGTCCTGGACCTCGAACATGGTGGCGCCGACGGTGTTCTCGGTCGGGCCGTAGCCGTTGATGAAGCGGTGGACCCGCGACCACTTGCGGGCCAGGCCGACCGGGCACCGGTCGCCGACGGCGAGCACCACCGAGCCTGCGGGCAGCGCCTCGGGCTCGACCGCCGCGAGGGCCGCGGGCGGCAGCGCGAGGACGGTGGGCCGGCCTCCCGCCATGGCGCGCAGCTGCTCGCTGCCCAGCGCCTCGGACTCGTTCGCCGGGAGGGCGAGCGCCGCGCCGGAGACCAGGGCGAGGAAGGTCTCCCAGACCGCGCCGTCGAAGCTGGGCGAGGAGAGCTGGGTCACCGTGTTCTCGGGGCCGGTGCCGACGATCAGCCGGGAGGCGTTGACGACGTTGGTCAGGCCGCCGTGGCCCAGCAGCACGCCCTTGGGCGTCCCGGTGGAGCCGGAGGTGTAGACGATGTAGGCGAGCGCGTCCGGCCCCACCCGGTCGCCCTCGGGCACCGGTCCGGTGTGCGCGTCGAGCTGCGGGCGCAGGTCCTCCAGGATCAGCGGCTCGGCGGCGGACTCGCCCGCGTCGGCGGCCAGCGCGCGTTCGGTGAAGACGAACCGGGCGCCGGTCTCGGCCAGCATCAGCTCCCGGCGGGCGGCCGGGAAGCGCGGGTTCAGCGGCAGGAAGGCGGCGCCGGCCTTGAGCACCGCGAGGGTGGCGGCCACCTGGTCGGGGCCGCGCTCGCAGCACACGCCGACGACGTCGCCGGGGCGGGTGCCGCGGGAGCGCAGCAGCTCGGCCAACAGCCCGGCCCGGCGGTCGAGTTCGGCGTAGCTGAGGCGCTCGTCGCCGCGCACCACCGCGAGGCCGTCGGGGCGTTCGGCGGCCCGCTTGGCCACCAGCAGGTGCACCGGGTCCTGTTCGGGGAAGGCCACCGGGTTGCGGGCCCAGTCCACGGTGAGCCGGTTGTGCTGCTTCGGGTCGAGCAGGTCGAGCCGGCCCAGCTCCTGGTCGGGGTCGGCGGCGATCGAGCCGAGCAGGGTGGTCAGGTGGCCGGCGAAGCGGCGCACCGTGGCCTCGTCGTACAGGTCGGTGCTGTACTCCAGGGCGGACCAGAGGCTGCCGTCGGGGCGCTCCTCGAAGGCCACCACGAGGTCGAAGCCGGTGCTCGCCTGCGGCAGGGCGAGCTGCTCCATGGTCAGCCCGGGCAGGTCGAGGGTCGCCTCGGGGGCGTTCTGCAGGACGATGAGCACCTGGGCGAGCGGCATCCGGCTGGGGTCGCGCTCGGGCTGGACGGCGTCCACCACCCGCTCGAACGGGACCTCCGCGTGGTCGAAGCCGGCCAGCACGGTGTCGCGGACCTGGCCCAGGAAGTCCCGGAAGCCCAGGCCCGGCCCGGTCCGGGCGCGCAGCACCAGGGTGTTGAGGAACAGGCCGACCAGGTCGGCGAGTTCGGGCTCGTCGCGGCCGGCCACCGGGGTGCCGATCGCGACGTCCTCCTGCCGGGAGAGCCGGGCCAGCAGCAGCTGGGTGGCCGCGGTGAGCGTCATGAACAGCGTCGCCGCGGCGGACTCGGTGAGCTCGCGCAGCCCGGCGACGGTCTCCGCCGGGACGCTGAACTCGTGGAAGGCGCCCGCCCCGGTGGGCACGGCGGGGCGCTGCCGGTCGGTCGGCAGCTCCAGCACGGGGACGCCGTCGAGCTGCTCGCGCCAGTAGTCGAGCTGCTCGTCGAGCCGCCCGCCGGAGGCCCGCTCGCGCTGCCACACCGAGTAGTCCGCGTACTGCGGCCCCGTCGCGGGCAGGTCGGGTTCGCGCCCCTGGAGCGCGGCCGCGTAGTACTGGCCCAGCTCGCGGGTGACGATCGACAGCGACCAGCCGTCGTGCGCGATGTGGTGGATGCTCAGGACGAGCACGTGCTCGCGGTCGGAGAGCCGGACGAGGAGGGTCCGCAGCACCGGGCCGGTGCGCAGGTCGAAGGGCCGGCCGGCCTCCTCGCGGACCAGTCGCAGCAGTTCCTCCTCCCGCTCCTCGGGCGTCCCGCCGCCGGCCTCCACGACCGGCAGCGGGATGTCCACGCTCGGGTGCGGGACCTGCACCGGGACGCCGTCCACCTGGTCGTAGGTGGTGCGCAGCGCCTCGTGCCGGTCGACGACGGCGGCCAGCGCGCCCTGCAGCGCGGCGCGGTCGAGGTCGCCGCGCAGCCGCAGCGCGAAGGAGGAGTTGTAGCCGACCGACTCCGGGTCGAACTCGTACAGGAACCACATCCGCTGCTGGGCGAAGGACATCGGCAGCGGGCGGTCGCGGTCGGCGGGGCGCAGCGCGGTGCTCGCGGCGGCCTCGGGGGCGGGTGTCTCGGCGCCCGCCAGGCGGTCCCGCAGCAGGGCCCGCAGGTGCTCGGGCAGGGCCGCTATGCGGTCCTCGCGGGACGTGGACGTCTGGGTTTCACTCATGTCGGCTGCCCCTACTCCGCCGCCGGCGCCGACTGGCGCGCGGCCTCTCGCTCCAGTTCCTCCAGCAGCGCGTCCTCGACGAGTCGCGCCACCCCCGCCACGGTGGGGTTCTCCAGGAGGCTGCGGAAGGCGATCCGGATGCCGAAGGTCTGCTTGATCCTGGTGATCGCCTGCACGCTGGTCAGGGACTGCCCGCCGAGGGCGAAGAAGCTGTCGTGCGCGCCGACCCGCTCCACGTGCAGGGTCTCGGACCAGATCCCGGCGATCAGCTTCTCGGTCTCGTCGCGCGGCTCCACCCACTCCTCGGCGGCCTCGACGGCCGTCTCGGCGGGGTCGGGCAGCGCGGCCCGGTCGATCTTGCCGTGCCGGGTGAGCGGGAAGGACTCCACCTCGGCGAAGGCGGCCGGCACCAGGTGGGCCGGGAGCCGCTCGGCGAGGTAGCCGGCGAGCTCGGCGGCGCCGGGGACGCCGCCCGCGGCCGGCCGCAGGTAGGCGACCAGGCGGGCGTGCTCGGCCTCGCCGCGGACCAGGACGACGGACTCGGCGACGCCCGGGTGGGCGTCCAGGGCCGCGGTGATCTCGCCCGGCTCGATCCGGTAGCCGCGCAGCTTGACCTGGTCGTCGAGCCGGCCGAGGAACTCCAGCCGGCCGTCGGACAGCCGGCGGACCCGGTCGCCGGTGCGGTACAGCCGCTCCTTGGGGTCGAACGGCGCGGCCAGGAAGGCCTGTTCGGTCAGGTCGGGGCGGCCCAGGTAGCCGCGGGCCAGGCCGTCGCCGGCCAGGTACAGCTCGCCGGGCGCGCCGACCGGGGCGAGGTTGCGCTCCGGGTCCAGGACGTAGGCCCGGACGTTCTGGACGGGCAGGCCGAGGACGGGCCGGGGGCTGTCGGCGACCCGGCAGACCAGCGCGTCCACGGTGGCCTCGGTGGGCCCGTAGAAGTTGTAGGCGATCAGGTCGGACTGGGCGCGCAGCCGGTCCCACTGGGCCTGGCCGATCGCCTCGCCGCCGAGCGCCGCGCCGCGCAGCGGGTGGGTGCCGGGGGCGAGCAGTCCGGCGTCGTCGAGCTGGCGGAACCAGGACGGGGTGGTCTGCAGGAAGTCGATCCGCTGCTCGGCGCGGTAGGCGACCAGGGCGTGCGCGTCGCGCCGCACCTCGTCGTCGACCAGGTGCAGTTCGTGGCCGGCGACCATCCACAGCACCGGGTTCCAGGAGGCGTCGAAGGACGCGGGCGCCAGGTGGGCGACCCGGACCTGCCGGTCGCCGCAGGCCTCGCGCAGCGGCTCGAAGACGGTCCGCAGGTGGCTGTCGAGCAGGTTCGCCAGGCTGCCGTGCTCGACCAGCACGCCCTTGGGCTTGCCGGTGGAGCCGGAGGTGTGGATGACGTAGGCGGCGTGCTCCGGGGCGAGGTCCGGGTCGGGGGCGGTGGCGGGCCGGGCCGCGATCGCGTCCCGCTCGCGCTCGGGGACGACCAGGGCGACGTCGGCGGGCAGCGCCAGCGTGGTGCTCGCGGCCTCGTCGGCGATCACCACCCGGGGCTTGACGTCCTCGACCAGCAGCCGCAGGCGCTCGGCCGGGGCGGCCGGGTCCAGCGGGGTGTAGACGCCGCCCGCCTTGAGCACCGCGAGCAGCGCGGTGATCAGGCCGGGGCCGCGCCGCAGGCAGACCGCGACCGGCACCTCGGGGCCGACGCCCCGGTCGGCGAGGTGGTGGGCGAGCCGGTTGGCCCGCTCGTCCAGCTCTGCGAAGGTGATCCGCTCGCCGCCGTGGACCAGGGCGACGGCCTGCGGGGTGGCGGCGGCCTGGCGGGCGAACCGCTCGGGCACCAGGGCGTCGGTGGTGAGCGCGGTGGCGGTCTCGTTGTGGCCGGTGAGCAGCCGCTCCCGGTGGGCGGGGGCCAGCGCGCGCAGCTCGGCGAGGGTGCGCTCGGGCTCGGCCGCGATCTCCTCCAGCAGGGCGCGCAGGTCGCCGGTGACCCGGTCGGCGGTGTCGGCGTCGAAGAGCCCGGGGTCGTAGGCGAGCCGGAAGGAGAGCTGCTCGCCGGCGAAGACCGCGAGCACCATGGCGTAGCTGGTGGGCTCCTGGGAGCGCACGTCGCGGATCCGGATGCCCTGGTCGGAGCCCAGTTCGCCGTCGAAGGGGTAGTTCTCGACGACCACGTAGCTGTCGAACAGGTCGACCCCGGCGGGCAGCCCGGTCCAGCCGCGGATCTGGGCCAGCGAGACGTACTCGTAGCTGCGGGCCTGGACCTGGTCGCGCTGGAGGTCGCCCAGCCAGTCGAGGACGGGCTGCTCGGGGCGGACCTCGACCCGCACCGGCAGGTTGTTGATGAACAGGCCGATCATCGACTCGACGTCGGGCAGGTCGGCGGGGCGGCCGGAGACGGCCGAGCCGAAGCAGACCTCCCGCTCCCCCGCGTAGCGCGAGAGCGTCAGCGCCCAGGCGCCCTGGGCGAGCGTGTTGGTGGTGAGCCGGTGGCGCCGGGCGACCTCGGCGAGCCGCTCGGTGACCTCGGGCTCCAGCTGGAAGACGCTGGTCGCCTCGCTGCCCTGGCGGGCCGCCTCCTCGCCGGCCCGGTCGGCCGGCAGGGCGGTCGGGGCGGTGAAGCCGTCGAGCAGCTCGCGCCAGTAGCGCTCGGCGTCGGCCAGGTCCTGCTCGCCGAGCCAGGCGACGTAGTCGCGGAACGGGCGGCGGGCGACCGGGCCGGGCCGGTCGTGGCCGGTGAGCCGGAGGTAGTCGTCGACCACCTCGGAGACCAGTTCGGCGCTGCTCCAGCCGTCCAGCAGCAGGTGGTGCGAGGTCCAGACGACCCGCAGGGCGCCGTCCGGCTCGTCGATCAGGGCCAGGCGCATCAGCGGCGCCACGGCCAGGTCGATGCCGCGGGTGCGGTCCTCGGCGAGGTAGGCGGCGAACCGCTGCTCGCGCTCGGCCGCCGGCAGGGCGCTCCAGTCCAGCCGCTCGACGGGCACGGTGACGTGCTCGCGGACCACCTGGAGCGGCTGGTCGGTGTCGACCCGGGCGAAGCCGGTGCGCAGCATCGGGGTCCGGTCGGCGAGGCGCTGCCAGGCCTCGGCGAAGGCGTCCGCGTCCACGCCGCCCTCCAGCAGGAAGGACAGCTGGCCGAGGTAGACGCCCTCGCCCTCCTCGGTGAGGCTGTGGAACAGCAGGCCGTGCTGCATCGGCGTGGCCGGGTAGAGGTCGGCGATCCGGCCCAGGGCGGTCAGTTCGTCCAGCAGCGGCTGGTCGACCCGGGCGAGCGGGAAGTCCGAGGGGGTGGCCCCGGAGGCGGCGGCGCCGACCTCGCGGCAGTGCGCGACGATCCCGCGCAGGGCCTCGACGAGCTGGTCGCCGACCCGCTGGACGGTCTCGGTGGTGTGGGTCGCGGTGGAGTGGAACAGCTCGAAGCCGAGCTTGCCGTCGCGCACGTACGCCACGATGTCGAGCGGGTACTCCAGCAGTTCCCCGGGCGCCTGCTCGGTGCCGTAGCCGAGCCGCACGTCGTGCAGCAGGCCGCCGTCGTGGCCGTCGACGACCCGGCCGAGGTAGTTGAAGCCGACCTGGGCGCGGGGGCCTTCGGCGAGCAGTTCGCCGGGCGCCCCGGCCGGGCTGAGGTGGCGCAGCGCGCCGTAGCCGATGCCGCGCTGGGGGACGGCCCGCAGCTGCTCCTTGACGGAGCGGAGCCGGGCGCCCCAGTCGGCGCCGTCGGCGGTGTCCAGGGCGACCGGGAAGGAGGTGGTGAACCAGCCGGTGGTGCGGCTCAGGTCGACGTCGTCGAAGATCTCCTCGCGGCCGTGGCCCTCCAGGTCCACCAGGACGGCGGAGCGGCCGGTCCAGTCGGCGAGCACCCGGGCGAGCGCGGTCAGCAGGACGTCGTTGACCTGGGTGCGGTAGACCGCGGGGACCTCGCGCAGCAGCGCGTCGGTGCTCTCCGCGTCCAGGCCGACCCGGACGGCGGCGGCGGTGGCGACGGTCGGGGTGCCGGTGAGGTCGGCGGGCAGCGGCTCGCCGCCGGCGCGGCCGGCCGCGAACCAGTGGTCCAGCTCCTCGTCGAAGCCGCCGACCGCGGTGTGCTCGGAGAGCCGGCGGGACCAGTCGAGGAAGGAGGTGCCGCGCGAGCCGAGGTCGACCGGCCGGCCCTCGGCGGCCTGCCGGTAGGCCGTCTCCAGGTCGCCGAGCAGGGTCTGCCAGGAGACCGCGTCGACCACCAGGTGGTGGGCGGTGAGGAAGAGCCGGGCGCCGGCGGTGCCGCCGAGGTCGGCCAGCACGGCCCGCACCAGCGGGCCCTCGGCCAGGTCGAAGCCGGACTGGGCGGCGGTGGCGGCGGCCAGCAGCGCGCCCTCCGGGTCGGCCTCCAGGGTGAGGTCCAGCCGCTCCAGCGGCCAGCCGTCGCCGGGGGCGGCGATCTCCTGCTGCCAGCGGCCGTAGACGGTGCGGAAGCGGGTGCGCAGGGCGTCGTGGTGGGTGAGGAGGGCGTCGAGCGCGGTGCGCAGGTGCGCCTCGTCGGGGAGTTCGCGCAGCTCGGCCAGCACGGACATGGTGCTGTGCTGGGGGGCCTCGGTGTGGTGTTGGAAGAAAGCGCGCTGGATCGGGGTCAGCGGCGCCCTTCCGGTGACGGGTTCGGTGTTCACGCCGGCCGGCTCCTCGGGTTCGTGGGTCGAGATCGCGGCGGCGATCCCGGCGATGGTCTGGTGGCTGAAGATGTCCTGCGAGCTGAGGCGCAGTCCCAACTGCCGCGCCCGGGAGACGACCTGGATGCTCAGGATCGAGTCACCGCCCAGGTCGAAGAAGTTGTCGTCGACGCCGACCTCGGGCACCCGGAAGACCTCCGCCCAGAGCCCGGCGAGCGCCTGCTCGGCGGGGTTGCGGGGGGCCGTCCTGGTGGTGGCCGGGCGGTCGTCGGCGGCCGCGGCCGGCAGCGCCCGCCGGTCCACCTTGCCGTTGGCGTTCAGCGGCAGCCGGTCGAGCCGGACGAAGGCCTGCGGCACCATGTGGCGGGGCAGCGAGCCCTCCAGGTAGCGGCGCAGCTCGGCGCTCTCCGGTGCGGTGCCGGGCCGGGGCACGACGTACCCGGTCAGGACGGCGCCCGGCTCGGAGCGCAGCGCCGCGACGGCCTCCAGGACGTCGGGGTGGCGGCGCAGGACGGCCTCGATCTCGGCGAGTTCCACCCGGAACCCGCGGATCTTGACCTGGTCGTCGCCGCGGCCGAGGAACTCGACGTCGCCGGTGGGCAGGAAGCGGGCCTGGTCGCCGGTGCGGTAGAGCCGGCCGTCGGGGTGGGGCGTGAACGGGTCGGCGGAGAAGCGCTCCTCGGTGAGGTCGGGGCGGCCCAGGTAGCCCCGGGTGACGCCGGTGCCGCCGAGGAAGAGCTCGCCGACGACGCCGACCGGCAGCGGCTCCAGGTCCGCGTCCAGGACGTACATCCGGGTGCCCGGGATGGGCCGGCCGATCGGCACGGACGCGACGTCCGGCAGGCTCTGCGGGGTGACGGTGAAGTACGAGGACTCGACGGTGGCCTCGGTGACGCCGTAGGAGTTGAGCACGACGGTGCCGGGGGCGACGCTCTTCAGCAGCCGCCGGCAGTCGTCGGTGCGCCAGTTGTCCGAGCCGACGGCCAGGTAGCGCAGCGGCGGGAAGGCCCGGCCGGTGCGGGCGGCCTCGTCGGCCAGCGCGTTGGCCAGCGAGGGCACCGTCTCGACGTGGGTGACGCGCTGGCGCTCCATCAGGTCGAGCAGGCGCACCGGGTCGGTGGTGGCGTCCTTCGGGCAGAGCACCAGGGCGCCGCCGGTGGTCAGCGCGTGCGTCAGGTCGGAGACGAAGACGTCGAAGGCCATGCTGGCGAGGTTGAGCTGGCGGACGGGGCCGCGGTCGAGCCGGTAGGCCTCGCGCCAGGCCGCGGCGGCCCGGGCGACGCTGCGGTGCTCGACCGTGACGCCCTTGGGCTTGCCGGTGGAGCCGGAGGTGTAGATGACGTAGGCGAGGTTGTCCGGGGTCACCTCGGTGCTGGGCGCCTCGGCGGGCCAGCTGTCGATCTCCTCGCGGTCGGCGTCCAGGCAGAGCACGGTCGCGTCGCACAGCGGGAGCCGCTCGGCGAGGTCCCGTTGGGTGACGAGCATGGCGGCGGCGCTGTCGTCCAGCACCAGGCGCAGCCGCTCGGCGGGGTGGGCGGGGTCCAGCGGCAGGTAGGCGGCGCCGGCCTTGAGGACGCCGAGGGCGGCGACGACGGTGTCCGGGCCGCGGTCCAGGCAGATCGCGACGACGGTCTCCGGGCCGATGCCCTGGCCGACGAGGTGCTGGGCCAGCCGGTTGGCCCGGGCCTCCAGTTCCGCGTAGGTCAGCACGGTCTCCTCGAAGACCACCGCCTCGGCGTCCGGGGTCTGCTGCGCCTGCTCGGCGATCAGCTCGTGCAGGCAGGCGTCGGCGCCCGGGGTGCCGGTGTCGTTCCACTCGTACAGGACGCGGTCGCGGGCGCGCAGCGACAGCATCGGGACGTCGCCGACCCGCTGGCCGGGGGCGGTGGGCATGCTGCCGAGCAGGACGGCGAGCTGGTCGGCGAGCACCTCGGCCTGGGCGCGGTCGTAGAGCGCCGGGTCGTAGGAGAGCAGCAGGGTCAGCGAGCCGTCGTCGTCGTAGGCGGTGAGGTCCAGCGTGAAGCTGGTGGTGTCGACGGCGCGGACGTCGCTGAGGCGCAGTCCGTGGCGTTCGGCGGCGGCCCCGTTGCCCGGGTAGTTCTCGAACACCACCAGGGTCTGGAACAGCGCGCTGCCGCGCGGGACCTTGCTGCTGCGCTGGATCTCGGCGATCGAGGAGTACTCGAAGCGCCGGGATTCGGCCTGCTCGGCCTGGAGGGCCGCCAGCCACTCCACCAGCGGGGCGTCCTGGTCGACCTCGGTGCGCAGCGGCAGGGTGTTGAGCAGGTTGCCGACCATGGTGTCGGCGCCGGGCAGCTCGGTCGGGCGGCCGGCCACGGTGGTGCCGAAGCAGACGTCGCGCTGCCCGGAGTGGCGGGCCAGCAGGATCGCCCAGGCGCCCTGGACGGCGGTGTTGAGGGTGAGCCGGTGGCGGCGGACCATCGCGACCAGCGCGTCGGTCTCGGCGCCGGACAGGCCCACCCGGACCTGCCCGGCGGACTGGGACTCGTGGCCCTGGGGCACCGAGCGGCCGAAGGGCAGCTGGGTCGGCGCGTCCAGGTCGCCCAGCAGGGCGCTCCAGTGGGCGGCGGCCGCGGCCTTGTCCTGCCGGGCCAGCCAGGCGACGTAGTCGCGGAACGGCCGGCGCTCGGGCAGGGCCGGGGCCTTGCCCCTGCCGTCGGTGAGCGCCTGGTAGGCGGCGAACAGGTCGGCGAACAGGTGCGAGGTGCTCCAGCCGTCCAGGACGGCGTGGTGGAAGGTCCACACGACGCGGACGGTCCGCTCGTCCTCGCGGGCGAGGGCGAGGCGCATCAGCGGCGCCCGGGACAGCTCGATCCCGGTGGCGCGCTCCTCGTCGATCAGCGCCTTGAGCCGGCGGTCCAGTTCGGCGGCGGGCAGGCCGGTCCAGTCGAGGTGGCGCACCGTCAGCCGGGCGGAGCGCTCGACCACCTGGACGGGCTCGGGGACGCCGTCCCAGACCAGCCGGGTGCGCAGCGCGGGGGTGCGGTCGACCACCTGCTGCCAGGCGGCGGCCAGCGCGTCGACGTCGCGGACGCCCTCCAGCCGGAAGGCGACGTGGTCGGAGTAGGCGCCGACGCCGTCCTGGTTGAGGGTGTGGAAGAGCATCCCGCTCTGCATCGGGGTCAGCGGGTGGATGTCCTCGACGGCGGAGCCGGCCGGCACCAGCCGGTCGACGGTCGCCTGGTCGAGGGTGAGCAGCGGGAAGTCGCCGGGGGTGGCGCCGCCGGCGCCGGGGGTCAGGCAGTGCTCGACGAGTTCGGTCAGGGCCGCCGCGAAGTCGTCGGCGAGCCGCTGCACGGTGGCCTGGTCGTGGCGCTGCGGCGCGTAGTGGAAGTCGAAGGTCAGCACGCCGTGCCGGACCTCGCCGACGATGTCCAGCAGGTGCGGCCGCTCCTCGTCCGGGTGGTGGTCCAGGCCGTAGTCGGGTTCGACGGCGCGGAACAGCTCGCTCCCGGCCGCGGCGTCGCTCCACTGGCCGAGGTAGTTGAAGCTGACCTGCGGCTGCGGCGCCGCGGCCAGGGCGGCGGCCTGCGGCTGGTCGCCGCGCAGGTAGCGCAGCGGGCCGTAGCCGGCGCCGCGGCCGGGCACGGCGCGCAGCAGTTCCTTGGTGTCGCGGATGAGCCGGCCGAGCGGGCGGTCGGCCGGGGACTCCAGCAGCACCGGGAAGATCGAGGTGAACCAGCCGACCGTCCGGGAGACGTCGGTGCCGTCGAGGATCTCCTCGCGGCCGTGGCCCTCCAGGGTGATCAGGGTGCGGGCCCGGCCGGTGAAGCGGGCGAGCGCGCGGCCGAGGGCGGTCAGCAGGACGTCGTTGACCTGGGTGCGGTAGACGGCGGGCACGTCCTGGAGCAGTTGCCGGGTGCGCTCGGCGTCGAGGCCGGCCGAGACGGCGCGGGTGTCGCCGACGCTGTTGCGGCCCTCCCGGTCGGTGGGCAGGTCGGCGGAGCCGGCCGGCACCGGGCGGGCCCAGTGCGCCAGTTCGTCGTCCAGGCCGCCGTCCCGGGTGAAGGCGGCGAGGCGGCGCGCCCAGCCGCGGTACGAGGTGCCGGCCGGGCCGAGGTCGACGTCCTCGCCGCGGACGGCCTGCCGGTAGGCGCTCTCCAGGTCCTCCAGGAGGATCCGCCAGGAGACGCCGTCCACGGCGAGGTGGTGCACGGTGATCAGCAGCCGCGCGGGCTCGCCGGCGCCGTGGTCGAACAGCAGGGTGCGCACCAGCGGCCCTTCGGCCGGGTCCAGCGAGGCCTGCGCGGCCTCGGCGAGGGTGCGCATGGCGGCGGCGCGCTCGCCGGGGGCGGCCTGGTCGAGGGTGATCCGCTCGATCCGGGCCTCGGCCGGCACGGCGTCGGTGTCCGGCGCGGTGACGGTCTGGACCCGCCGGCCGTCGGGGCCGGTGGCGAAGCGGGTGCGCAGGGCCTCGTGCCGGCGGACCAGGCCGGCCAGGGCGCGGGCCAGCGCGGGTTCGTCGACCGCGCCGTCCAGGGTGATCAGCACGGACTGGTTGAAGTGGTGGGCGCCGCGGGTGTGGTGGGCGAAGAACCACTCCTGGACGGGGCCGAGCGGGGCCGGCTCGTGGTCGTCGGCGTCGACCTGGACGACCGGGGCCTGCTCCACCGGGCGGGCGGCGCGGGCGAGGTCGGCGAGCGACTGCCGGGAGAAGATGTCCTTCGAGGTGATGACGAGGCCGGCCCGGCGGGCGCGGGCGACCACCTGGATGCTCAGGATGGAGTCGCCGCCGAGTTCGAAGAAGTTGTCGTCGGCGCCGACCTTGCCGATGCCGAGCACCTCCGACCAGACCTCGGCGAGCGCCTGCTCGGCCGGGTCCTCGGGGGCCCGGTAGTCCTCCCGCTCCAGGGGGGCGTCCGGCGCCGGCAGGGCCCGGACGTCGACCTTGCCGTTGGGGGTGAGCGGGAAGGCGTCGAGGGTGGCGAAGGCGGTCGGGACGCTGTAGGAGGGCAGCCGCTGCTCGGCGAAGGCGCGCAGGTCCAGCGGCGCGATGACGGCGCCGGGCTCGGCTCGCAGGTAGCCGACCAGCCGCTTGTGGTCGCCGTCCGCGAGGGCGACCACCAGGGCCTCGGCCACCGCGGGGTGGGCCTCCAGGACGGCTTCGACCTCGCCGGGCTCGATCCGGTAGCCGCGGACCTTGACCTGGGTGTCGGCGCGGCCGAGGTACTCGACCAGGCCGTCGGCCCAGCGCACCACGTCCCCGGTGCGGTACATCCGCTCGCCGGGCTCCGCCGCGAACGGCGAGGGCTGGAAGCGCTCCTCGGTCAGCTCCGGGCGGCCCAGGTAGCCGCGGGCGACGCCGGGGCCGGCGATCCAGAGTTCGCCGGGCGTGCCGGGCGGGACGGGGCGGCGGCGCTCGTCGAGGACGTACACCGCCGTGTTGGAGATCGGGCGGCCGATCGGGATGGCGCGCACGCCGTCGGTCTCGCGGATCAGGTGGGAGACGGCGAAGGTGGTGGTCTCGGTCGGGCCGTAGCCGTTGACCAGCCGCTGCGGCGGGGCGCCGCCGGCCAGCAGTTCGGCGATCCGGCGCGGGTTGAGCGCCTCGCCGCCGACCAGCAGGTGGCGCATGCCGCCGAAGGCGGTGGGCTCCAGGCCGACGACCTGGTTGAAGACGCCGGCGGTGAGGAACATCGCGGTGGCGCCGGTCGAGCGCAGTGCGGCGGCGAAGGCCGGCGGGTCGAGCAGGACGTCCTTGGTGATGACGGCGATCCGCGCCCCGGCCACCAGCGGGCCCCAGAACTCGAAGGTCGCCGCGTCGAAGGTGGCGTCGGCGACCTGCGCCACCACGTCGTCGGCCGCCAGCGGGGCGTAGTCGGCGCCGCGGACCAGCCGGACGATGGAGCGGTGCTCGACCACGACGCCCTTGGGCCGGCCGGTGGAGCCGGAGGTGTAGATGACGTAGGCGGCGCTCTCGGGCCCCGCGTCGGTGGCCGGCGGCCCGGCCGGGAGGGCGGCCAGCTCGGCGGTGCGCTCGGCGGGCAGCAGGGCCGGGACGGCCAGGTCGGGCAGCCGTTCGAGCAGCTCCCGGTCGGTGACGCAGAGCGCGGCCCCGGTGTCCGCGAGCATGAACTCCAGCCGGTCGGCCGGGTAGTCCGGGTCCAGCGGCACGTAGGTGCAGCCGGCCTTGAGCACGGCCAGCAGGGCGACGACCAGGCCGGTGCCGCGGGGCAGGCAGACCGCGACGTGCTGGCCGGGGCGGGCGCCGCGGTCGAGCAGCAGCCGGGCCAACCGGTCGGCCTGCTCGTCGAGCTGACGGTAGGTCAGCTCGCCTTCGGCGGCGGTGACGGCGATGGCGTCGGGGGTGGCCGCGGCCTGCTCGGCGACCAGCGAGTGGACGGTCCGGTCGGCCGGGTAGGGCACTCGGTTCTCGGCCCAGTCGCGGGTGACGGTGTCGAGTTCGGCGGCGGTGAGCAGCGGCAGGTCGCCGACCGGGCGGTCGGCGTCGGCGGCGACGCCCGCCAGCAGGAGCAGCAGTCGGGCGCAGAGCGCGTCGACGGTCGAGGCGTCGAACAGGTCGGTGTTGTACTCCACCGTCCCGCCCAGCGTGCCGTCGGCGGCCGGGGTGAACTCCAGCGTCAGGTCGAAGATGGAGGACACCGAGGGCGCGCGGAACTCCTCGACGGCCGGGCCGCCGAAGTCGGGCAGGGCCCCGGGGTCGTTCTGGAGCACGAGGGCGGCCTGCACCAGCGGGGTGCGGCTCGGGTCGCGCTCGGGCTGGATCTCGTCCACCAGCCGGTGGAAGGGGACGTCCTGGTTGCTGAGGGCGTCCCAGAGCTGGTCGGTGGTGCGCTCCAGCAGGTCGCCGAAGGCCTCGTCCAGGTCGATCCGGCCGTGCAGGACCAGGGTGTTGACGAAGAAGCCGACCAGCGGCTCCAGTTCGGTGCGGTCGCGGCCGACCGACACGGTGCCCAGGCCCACGGTGCGCTGGCCGGTGTGCCGGGCCAGCAGGACCTGGGTGGCGGCGGCGAGCACGGCGAAGAGCGTGGTGCCGCGTTCGGCGCCGAGCGTGTCGAGGCCGGTGGCGACCTCGGCGTCGACCTGGAAGGTGTGCAGGGCGCCGACGGTGGTGCGCACCGCCGGGCGGGGCCGGTCGGTGGGCAGCTCCAGCGGCTGGATGTCCGCCAACTCGTCGCGCCAGTAGTCCAGTTGCCCGGCCAGGCGGTCTTCGGTGCAGCGCTCGCGCTGCCAGCGGGAGTAGTCGCGGTAGCTGACCGGCAGCGGGGCGAGGGTGTGCGGGCGGCCCTCGACGGCGGCCCGGTAGAGCTCGCCGAGCTCGCCGGTCAGCAGGCCCTTGGACCAGCCGTCGGCGGCGATGTGGTGCAGGTTGAGGAAGAGCGCGTGGTCGTCCGGGCCGTGCCGCACGACCGTGGAGCGCAGCAGCGGGCCGCTGGCGAGGTCGAAGGGGGTGGCGAGTTCGCGGCGCAGCAGCGCGGCGAACTCGGCCTCGCGCTCCTCGGCGCCCAGCGCGCTCAGGTCCACCGGCTCGGTGTCCGGGGCGTAGGCGGGCCGGACCTCCTGGCGGGCCACGCCGTCCTCGGTGGTGAAGACGGTGCGCAGCGGCTCGTGCCGCTCGACCAGGCCGGTCAGCGCGGTGCGCAGCGCGGCCAGGTCGAGGCCGCCGCGCAGCCGCAGGCCGAAGGAGGTGGTGTACTCGACCGCGTCGGTCTCGAACTCCTGGAGGAACCAGAGCCGTTCCTGGCCGAAGGAGAGCGGGGCCGGGCCGTCGCCGCCGGGCCGGATCGCGTCGCGGTCGCCGCCGCCGGCGCCGGCGGCTGCCAGTCGCTGCCGCAGGATCTCGTCGGCGTCCTGGCCCTCGCTGTGTCGCTGGTCTGTCATCGGTTGCTCCCCCGCGCGCCACCGCGCGTCGTCGTCCGGTCCGCCGGTGTCCGGCGCACGTCTTCGAGTACTTGCTTGCGGACCTGGTCCGCGAGGGCCGCCACGGTGCGGGCGGCGAACACGTGCCGGGCCGAGACCCCGACGCCGAACACCTCCCGGATCCGGGCGGTGACCTGGAGGGTGAGCACCGAGTTGGCGCCGTGGTCGAAGACGTTGTCCTCGGCCCCCACGACGGGCACGCCCAGCACCTCGGCCCAGATCCCGGCCAGCGCCGCCTCGGTCTCGTCCCGGGGCGCGGTGGGCTCGGCGGCCGGCCGCTGCTCCTCCGGTTCCGGCAGGGCCCGCCGGTCGATCTTGCCGCTCGTGGTCATCGGGAACGCGTCCAGGACGATGACGACCGGCGGGACCATGTAGCCGGGCAGCCGCTCGGCGAGCCGGGCCCGGATCTTCTCCGGGTCGGCGGCGCCGTCCGCGGGCACCACGTAGCCGGTCAGCACGGTCTGCCCGGACGGCCTGGTCCGGGCGACCACCGCGGTCTGCTCGACGCTCTCGTCGTCGAGCAGCGCGGTCTCGATCTCGCCCAGCTCGATCCGGTAGCCGCGCACCTTGACCTGGTTGTCGATCCGCCCGAGGAATTCGAGCGTGCCGTCGGGCAGCCAGCGGACCAGGTCGCCGGTGCGGTAGAGCCTCGCGCCGGCGGTGGCGGCGAGGTGGTCCGGGACGAACCGCTCCTCGGTGAGCTCCGGGCGGCCCAGGTAGCCGCGGGCCACCCCGGCGCCGCCGACGTACAGTTCGCCGGGCACGCCCACCGGGACGGGCTCGCGGTGCTCGTCGAGCACGTAGCCGGTGGTGTTGGCGATGGGCCGGCCGATCGAGGGCAGCCGCCCGACCGGGGCGTCCTCCTCCGCCTCCAGCACCGTGCCGGTGGTGAGCACGGTGGTCTCGGTCGGGCCGTACAGGTTGGACAGCGCCATCGCGGAGCCGCGCGGCAGCCGGCGGCGCACCACGTCGGCGCCGGTGAGGATGTGGCGCACCCGGCCCTGGTGGAGCGCGGGCTGGTCGAGCAGGGCCTCCAGGCGCGGGGCCGGGATGAGGATGAGGGTGATCCCCTGCTCGACGATCCAGCCGGCGAGCAGGTGCGGGTCCTCCAGGACGCGGTCGGAGGCGAACCGGATCTCCACGCCGCAGGCGAGGGCGCCCCACTGCTCCAGCACCGTCGGGTCGAAGCCGGGCGGCACCATCTGGGTGGCCCGGTCGCCGGGCCCGGCGTCGAAGAAGTCCCGGTACCAGTCGCACAGGTTGACCACGCCGCGGTGCTCGATCAGCACGCCCTTGGCCTTGCCGGTGGAGCCCGAGGTGTAGATCACGTACGCGAGGTCGGACGGGCCGACGGCGACCTCGGGCGGCCCGTCGTGCGTGCCGGGCCCGGTGTCCTCGACGTACAGCACCTCGACGCCTTCCGGCGCCTCGGGCCCGGGCAGGTCGCGCTGGGTGAGGAGTACCGGCACCCCGGCGTCCTGGAGCACGTAGACCGTCCGGTCGTCGGGCAGTTCGGGGTCGAGCGGCAGGTAGGCGGCGCCGGCCTTGAGCACGGCGAGCTGGGCGATCGTCATCTCGGCGGCGCGCCGGGTCCGGACGCCGACGACGGTGCCCGGGCCGACGCCGCGGTCGGCCAGCCGGTGGGCCAGCGCGTCCGTCAGCGCGTCGAGTTCGGCGAAGGTCAGGCTGCGGTCCTCGGTGGTGACGGCCGCGGCGTCCGGGGTGCGCCGGGCCTGGTCGGCGACCAGGCCGTGGACGGTCGCCGTGTGGAACCGGGCGCCGGTCGCGGTGGCGTTCCAGCCGGTGGTGACCAGCCGGCGTTCCTGCTCGTCCATCAGCGGCAGCTCGTCGACGAGCCGGTCCGGGTCGGCCGCCGCCATGCCCTCCAGCAGCACGGTGAGGTGGCGGGCGGTCCGGGCGACGGTCTCCGGGTCGAAGAGCGCCGTGCTGTACTCGACCAGGCCGCCGAGCCGCCCGTCGCGCTCCTCGAACTCGAAGCCGATGTCGAACAGCGCGTGCATCCGCGGCAGGGCGCTCTCCTCGACCCGCAGGCCGTCGGGGCCGGGCAGCGCGTCCTGGGCCCGCTTGAGCATCAGCGCGGCCTGGATCAGCGGGGTGCGGCTGGGGTCGCGGTCCGGCTTGAGCTCGTCGATCAGCCGGTCGTACGGCAGGTGCTGGTGGGTGAAGGCCTCCAGCACGCCCTGCCGGACGTCGGCCAGGAAGGCGCCGACGGTCGTGTCGGGGGTGGTCCGGGAGCGCAGCACCAGCGTGTTGACGAAGAAGCCGAGCACGTCCTCCAGTTCGCTGTGCTCGCGGCCGGAGACGATGGTGCCGACGGCGATGTCGCGCTGGCGCGCGTACCGGGACAGCAGCAGTTGGACGCCCGCCGTGAGGACGGTGAACAGGGTGACGCCCTCCCGGCGGCAGAGCCGGGTGAGGGCGGCCACCAGCTCGGGGCTCAGCTCGAAGGGGTGACCGGCGCCCCGGGTGGCGCGGGTGGCGGGCCGGGGCCGGTCGGTCGGCAGCTCCAGCGGCACCACGCCGTCCAGCCGGCGCTTCCAGTAGGCGAGGTCGGCGGCCTCCCGGGCGCCCCGCTCGCCGTGCTGGTGTACGGCGAAGTCGGCGTACTGAAGGGGCAGTTCGCTCAGCGCGGCGGGCCGGCCGGTGGCCTCCTGGCCGAGCAGGGCGACGAGCTCGCGGGCCATCACCTCCTTGGACCAGCCGTCGGTGACGACGTGGTGCATGTCGAGGACGAGCAGGTGCTCGGCGTCGGCCAGCCGGATCAGCCAGGGGCGCAGCAGCGGGCCGCCGCGCAGGTCGAAGGAGCGGCTCAGCTCGGTGCGCAGCAGCTGGTCGAGGTCGTCGACGCGCCCCTCGGCCGCGAGGTCGGTGAAGCGCACCGGCCGGGGGCCGGGGGCGTGGACGACCTGCACGCCCTGGCCGCCCTCGGTGGCGAAGGTGGTGCGCAGCGCCTCGTGCCGGGCCACCAGGGCGTCGACGGCGCGCCCGAGGGCGTCCCGGTCGAGCGGCCCGGTCAGCCGCAGGCCGAGCGGCGAGTTGTACTCGGTGCCCTGGGACTCGTAGTCGTACAGGAACCAGAGCCGCTGCTGGCCGTAGGAGAGCGGCAGCGGCCGGTCGCGGCCGACCGGCACCAGCCCGGCCCGGCGGGCGGGCTCACTGCCCAGCCGGCCGGCCAGCCCGGCGACGGTGGGCGACTCGAACAGGGTGCGGATCGGCACCTCGACGTCCAGCACCGAGCGGATGCGCCCGATCAGCCGGGTGGCGAGCAGCGAGTGGCCGCCGAGGTCGAAGAAGCTGTCGTCGACGCCGATCGAGGCGACGCCGAGCACCTCGCAGAACAGGTCGCAGAGCTGCTCCTCGCGGGCGCTGCGCGGCCCGTGCCCGCTGCCGGCGGCGGCGGTGCCCGGGTCCGGGAGCGCGGCCCGGTCGGTCTTGCCGTTGGGGGTCAGCGGGATCTCGGGGATCGGCACCACCACGGCCGGGACCATGTAGCCGGGCAGCGTGGCGGCGGCGTGCGCGCGCAGTTCGGCCGGGTCGGCGCCGCCCTCGCCGGCCGGCACCACGTAGGAGACCAGCCGGGTGTCGCCGGCCCCGTACTCGCGGGCGACGGTGACGGCGCGGGCCACCGCGGGGTGCCGCTCCAGGACGGCGTCGATCTCGCCGGGCTCGATCCGGAAGCCGCGGACCTTCAGCTGGAAGTCGGCGCGGCCGACGTACTCCAGGTTGCCGTCGGCGGCCCAGCGGACGATGTCGCCGGTGCGGTACATGCGCTCGCCCTCGGCGCCGTACGGGTCGGGCAGGAAGCGGTCCCGGGTGAGGTCCTCGCGGTGCAGGTAGCCGGTGCCGACGCCGTCCCCGGCGATGTAAAGCTCGCCGGCGGCGCCGATCGGCACCAGGCGCAGCGCCTCGTCGAGGACCCGGACCCGGGTGTTGCCGATCGGCCGGCCGATGGTCGGCGCGCCGGGGCGGTCGTCCAGGCGGGCGGCGGTGGACCAGATGGTGGTCTCGGTGGGCCCGTACAGGTTGGTGACCTCGCTGCCGAGCGCGCGCATCCGCTCGGCGAGGGCGGCCGGCAGGGCCTCCCCGCCGACCAGCATCCGCAGGCCGCGCAGCGCCTGCGGGACTTCGTCGCACAGGGCCTGCCAGAGGCTGGGGGTGGCCTGCATGATCGTGGTGCCGGTGCGGCCGACCAGGGCGCCCAGCCCGGCGGGGTCGGTGACGGTCGCGCGGTCGGCGAGGACCACGGTGGCGCCGCCGACCAGCGGCAGGTAGAGCTCCAGGGCGGCGATGTCGAAGGCGATCGTGGTGACGGAGGTCCAGACGTCCTCGGCGGCGAGCGGGAAGAGGTCGGCCATCGAGACCAGGAAGTTGGTCAGCGCGTGGCGGCTGATGACGACGCCCTTGGGGCGGCCGGTGGAGCCGGAGGTGTAGATGACGTAGGCCGGGTCGGCGGCGGTCGCGGCGGGGCCCTGCGGCCCGGCGGGCTCCGTCGCCAGCCTGGCGCGCACCTCCTCGTCGTCCAGCAGCAGCCGGTGGGCGGCGGTGGCGGGCAGCCGCCCGGCCGTCGCACTGTCGGTGACCAGTGCCGAGGGGGCGGCGTGGTCGAGGATGTAGCCGATCCGGTCGGCCGGGTAGTCGGGGTCGAGCGGCACGTAGGCGGCGCCGGTGCGGGCCACCGCGAGCAGGGCGACGACGAGGTCGGCGGAGCGCGGCAGCGCCAGGGCGACGAGCCGGCCCGGGGCGGCGCCGTGGCGGCGCAGCTCGCCGGCCAGCCGCTCGGCCCGGTCGTCGAGTTCGGCGTAGCTGAGCACGGTGTCGCCGGCGATCAGGGCGGTCCGCGCGGGCTGGGCGGCGGCCCGGGCCCGGAACAGCGCGGAGACGTCGGCGTCGGGCACCGGCCGGTCGGTGGCGTTCCACGCTGTCAGCAGGGCGTGCCGCTCGGCCGGGTCCAGCACCTCGTAGCCGTCCGGGTCGGCGTCCGGCGCGGCGACGGCGGCGGCCAGCAGGCGCGGCAGCGCGTCGGTGAGCCGCCGGACGGTCGCCGGGTCGAACAGCTCGGTGCTGAAGGTCGCGGCCAGCCGCAGCCCGGAGCCGTCGGGTGCGCTGCGGAAGCGCAGCTGGAGGTCGAACGGGGAGTGCTGGCGGGGAAGTTGGGCCACCTGGGCGTCGAGCGCGCCGAAGTCGAGCCGGGCGGGCAGGTCCTCGGCGAGGTCGAAGGCCACCTGGGCCAGCGGGTGGCGGTTGAGCGCGCGCTCGGGCCGCAGCTCGCCGACCACGGTCTCGAACGGGACGCCGCCGTGGCGCCGGGCCGTGTCGGCGACCGCCGCGCAGTCGCCGACCAGCTCGCGGAAGGAGGCGCCGGGGCGGCGCAGGACCCGCAGCACCACCGGGTTGGCCAGCGGGCCGACCACGGCGGCGCGCCGCCCGCCGTCGCGGCCGGGCAGGCTGCCGACCAGCGGGACGTCGACGCCGGCGCCGAAGCGGCCGAGCAGCGCCACGACGGCGGCGTGCAGCACCGCCTCGACGCCTGCGCCGCAGTCGGCGGCCAGGTCGGCGAGGGCCGCGGCCAGCGGGCCGTCCAGCTCGCTGCGGTACTCGTCGGCGGCGTAGCGGGTGACGGCCGGGCGCGGCCGGTCGACGGGCAGGTCGAGCTGCGCCGGCGCGCCGTCCAGGGTGGCGCGCCAGTGGGCGAGTTCGGCCGCGGCGTGCTCGGTGGGCCGCTCGGGGGCGCCGTTCAGCTCCCGGTCGGCGGCGGCGGCCGCGGCGTACTGCGGGGCGGGCTCGAGCGCGCCGGGGGCGGCCGGGGCGGTGGCCGCCGCGTACGCCCGGGCCAGGTCGTCGACGATCACGGCGAGCGAGCGCTCGTCGGCCGCGATCTCGTGCACCGCCAGGACCAGCACGTGGGCGTCCGGACCGGTGGCCAGCAGCCGGGCCCGCAGCGGGGGCTCCCGGGTGAGGTCCAGGCCCTGGCCGGCCGCCCGGGTCAGCGCCTCGTCGAGCTCGTCGGGGGCGACCGGCTCGGGCCGCAGCCCGGCGAACGCCCCGCCGTCGGGGGCGGGTTCGGGGCGGCAGCGACCCTCGGCCTCGCGGTGCACGGTGCCCAGCAGCGGGTGCCGCCGGACCAGGGCGTCCAGCGCGGCGCGCAGCTGCTCCGGAGCCAGACCGCCGGCCAGCCGCAGCGCCACCGTGTGGGTGTGGCCGGCGGCGCCCTCCTGGAAGCGGTTCAGGAACCACAGGCGCTGCTGCGCCGGCGACAGGACACTGTCGTTGGTGATCGTCACGTTCGCTCTCCAGCCTGTTCAGGCGACGCGTCGCAGGACGCGGCCGCCGAACTGCATGTGGTCCGCGCGCCCGGTCTCCGGGTCGAGCAGGAAGCGGCCGAGGTGTTCCACCTCGGGCAGCCGCGGGTGCCGGGCGGCGAAGAAGCGCTCGCCTCGGCCGGTCAGGTCGTACTCCATCCCGTCGTCGTCGACCAGGACGGTGGCGCCGGGGTGTGCGCCGTCCGCCGTGTCGGCGCCGGGGCGGATCCGGTAGACGGTCTCGCCGTTGGCCCACTGCCCGACGCGGTCCGACAGGTCCTGCGCGGCGCCGGCGGCGGGGCCCGGCGCGTAGCCGGCGACGTCCACGCCCTCGGCCCGGAGCTGGGCCAGCAGGTCCTGCCAGGCGCCGAGGCCGGCCGCGGAGTCGGCCTGGAGGGCGATCACGGTGCCGCGTTCCGGCTGGATCCGCAGGTGGCAGGTGGCGCCCGCGCCCACGCCGTCGAGGCCGAGCCAGCGGTCGGCGCCGTTGCCGTACCGGGCCCAGCCGTGGCCCCAACCGTCGGCCAGGCCGAACGGCAGGGTGTCGAAGGGCGGTTCGGCCAGCTCCCGGACGGCCTCCTGGTCGAGCAGGGCGGCGTGCGAGGCGTCGCGGTCGTCCAGGTGGAGCCGGGCGAACGCGACCAGGTCGGTGACGGTGCCGGCGATCGCGGCGGCGGGGGCGAGGTCGCGGGGGATCTCGTCGGCCGCCAGGAAGGCCGGCTCGATGTCCAGCGGCCGGAGCAGGAAGTCCGTCACGGCGTTGCGCCAACTCACCCCGGCGGCGGCCTCGATGACCTTTCCGGCCAGCGCGAACCCGGCGTTGGAGTACGAGAACGCGGTGCCTGGGGCGAACAGCGGGCCGGCCGCGACGGCGGCCCTCAGCCCGCCGTCGCCGGGGCCGTCGCAGACCAGCCCGGAGGAGTGACTGAGCAGGTGGCGGGTCGTCAGTCCCAGCTCGGCGAAGGGTGGTTCGGTCAGGTACTCGCCGACCGGCAGGTCCAGGTCGAGGTCGCCGTCGAAGGCCAGCTGCATGGCCAGCGTCGCGGTGAAGAGCTTGGTGAGCGAGGCGAACGGCGCGGCGGACGCCGGCCCGGGCTCCGCACCCGCCTCGGCGACGTGGAGTTCGCCGGCGTCGTAGAACGCGCACCGGAGGGAGCGCACACCGTGTTCGCGCGCGAGCCGTCCGGCCTTTTCACGCCATGACTGTGAATTCACTAAAACCCACCCACCGCATTCACCGGAATCCGAAAAAGGCGCAGCACAACAGCCCCGTTCGGCCGTGTTCCGTCCACGGCTCGTCGGTACGGGGATTACGCAAAAGGGGAATTCGCTCTGGTGAATGCAGGCTAACACCGGGCGGCGGGGCCGGTCAGGGTCGTTAAGCGGCAGCCGAATGACCCTGGTTGCCGCACTGCGAAACGCCGTTCGACCTGCCCGGAAACCCGAAAACGCCGATGGGGTCCGCGGTCGCGGACCCCATCGGCGGGTCGGTGTGGCAATGGTGGGGGCGGAGCTACTCGCGCAGTCCGATGGCCTCCACCGGGCGGGCGCGCAGGGCGAGCTTGGTCGGCACCAGAACGGCCGCCGCGGCCAGGGCCGAGGTCGCCGCCACGATCGCCAGGTAGAGCAGCGGCGGAATGTGCGGAACCAGGGACCCGGTCAGGCCCATGCTCACCGTCATCAACGGCACGATGGGCACCAGGCTGCCGACCACCACCGCGATCAGGATCAGCATCAGCGTCTCGGTGCGCATCATCCGCATGACCTGTTCGGGGGTCGCGCCCACCAGCCGCAGCAGCGCGAACTCCCGTGCTCTGGACAGCGTGGTCATCACCAGGGTGTTGGCGACGGCCACCGCGATGTACCCGAAGACCAGGACCAGCGGCAGCGCGCTGCCGAACAGGTTGGCCGTGCCGGCCTTCTCCTGGGCGGCGGACAGGCCGCCCTTGTCCTGGACGTGCACCCCGGGGTAGCGGTCGTTGAGCCCGGTGAGCTCCCCGATCACCTTCTTCTTGTCGGCGCCGTCCTTGGCCCGCACCAGCACCGAGTCGTACATCCGGCGCGAACTGTGCTGGAGCACGGTGTCGTAGGACAGGGTGATGTCGCCGAAGCCCAGGCCGCGCTTGTACACGGCGATCACCTTCGGCTCCAGCGTCTGCCCGTCGGGCATGTGCACCTTGATCTGGCCGCCGACGTTCGCGCCGAGCGTGGCCGAAGCCCCGCTGCTGATCGCCACCGTGTCCGTGGACAGGTTGTCCAGGGAGCCCTCGGAGACGTCCAGGTCGACGACCCGGCTCAGGTTGCCCGGGGTCAGCCCCTGCGCCTTGTAGTCGAAGATCTCCGGCGAGCCGAGCATCTTCGTCGAGGCGAACAGGTCGACCCGCACCGTCCCGGCCGCGGCGTCCACCCCGTCCAGGCCGGCGATGAACTTCGGCGCGGTGACCGGCAGGCCGCCGGAATCGCTGGTCACCGTGTAGTCGGCGACGACGCCCGCCTGGGCCTGCGCCTCGGCCGCACCCGACGTGGTGGTCGGGATGAACAGCTGCACCGAGGCGAAGCCGATCGCCAGGATCAGCGGGCCGATACCGGCCGCCAGCCGCCGGGCGTTGGCCCGGGTGTTGGCCACGGCCAGGAACCCGAGGGTCCCGAACCGCCGCTGGAACGGCGCGGCCATCAGCCTGGTCGCCTTCGCCACCACCGGCGGGGCCAGCATGAGGATCGCGATCACCATGATCAGACCGCCGCTGCCGGCCGCGGCCACCGCGAAGATGCTGCCGAAGAACAGCGGCAGCAGCGACGCGCAGAAGCCGAGGACGAACAGCAGGATCCCGATGGCCACCCGGGCGCCGCCGATGCCCGGCTGCTCGGTCTGGGCCTCGCTGAGCGCCTCCACCGGCCGGATCGACACCACCCGGCGGGCCACCGCGAACGCCGCCACCTGCGCGGCGATCACGCCGATGCCGACCGCGGCGATCGCCGGGATCGGGCCGTAGGAGAACTCGAAGTCGTCCGGCAGGATGCCGATCGCCCCGAGCGCCCCGCGCAGCACCCCGGCGGCCAGCATGCCGGGGAAGCAGCCCAGGATCGAGGCCACCAGCGAGATCACCAGGGCCTCGCCCGAGATCATCTTGTGGATCTGCTTGGGCGTCGCGCCGACCGCGCGCAGCAGCGCCAGCTCGCGCCGGCGCTGGTGCACGCTGAGCGCCAGGGTGCTGCCCACCACCATCATGGTGATCAGCACGACGGTGCCGCCGAGCGAGCCCGCCAGCTCCTTCAGGCTGCCCCGGGCCGAGGCGACGTCCGGGTTCTCGACGCTGCTGCGCCCGTCACCGGTGTAGACGTCGATCGCGGAGCCCTTGAGCGCCTTGTCGATCCGGTCGCCGAGCTTGCCGGCGTTGGTGTCCTTGGGCGCCAGCACGCCGATGGCGCTGACCTGGTCGGTGCGGCCGAACAGGGTGCGCGCCTCGTCGTCGGAGAAGAACACCGGCGGGGTGCGCAGCGCCCCGCCGCCGCCCTTGTAGGTGACGATGCCGACGATCTTGTACGAGCTGGCGTCCCGGGTGGAGGCGATCTTGACGCTGTCGCCCACCTTCACCTTGCGGTGGTCCGCGACGGACTTCTCCAGCACCACCTCGCCGGCGCGCTTCGGCTCGTCGCCGTTGCGGTCGTACGGGCCGAGCGCGGCCGCGCCCCAGTTGGTGCCGTTGGACGTCCGGTCGTCGGCGCCCTTGACCAGCTCCTCGCCGTCGTTGGAGACGACCTGCGCGGGGAAGGTGAGCACCGGGACGGCCTTGTCGACGCCCTCGGTCCTGGCGACCTTGTCGACCAGGTCGATCGGGACGCCGACGGCGTCCTTGAGGTCCTTGGACTTGCTCTTCTTGGCCTCGTGGACCGTGAAGTGCTTCTGACCGCCGACCACGACCGCAGCGCCGGAGTAGCGCTGGACCGGCACCCCGTTGCCGATGCCGGACTGGAGGATGATTCCGAAGGCCGTGACGAGCACGGACGCGCCGAACAGGGCGACGAACGCCCCGACGAACCCGGCCTTACGCTCCTTGACGGTCTGTACGACGAGCCTGAACACGTCTCACCACTCCCCCAGCCGGGTCATGCGCTCGGCCACCCGGTCCGGAGTGGGGTGCGTCATCTCCTCCGCGTAGCTCCCGTCCGCGAGGAACACCACGCGGTGCGCGTAGGAGGCGGCGATCGGGTCGTGGGTCACCATGATCACCGTCTGTCCGAGGCTGTCCACGACCTCGCGCAGCAGCGTCAGCACCTGCTTGGCGGTGCGGGTGTCCAGCGCGCCGGTCGGCTCGTCCGCGAAGACCACCTCGGGCCGCGCCGCCAGCGCCCGGGCGATGGCCACCCGCTGCTGCTGGCCGCCGGACAGCTCCGAGGGCCGGTGGCTCATCCGGTCGGCGAGACCCACCTGCGTCACGACCTGCTGCAACCACTGGTGGTCCGGCTGGCGGCCGGCCAGCATCAGCGGCAGGGTGATGTTGTCCGCGACGGTCAACGCCGCCATCAGGTTGTACGCCTGGAAGATGAAGCCGACCCGCTCCCGGCGCATGATGGTCAAATCGACCTCGCTCAGCTGCGCCAGCTCGGTACCGCCGAGCACCACCGAGCCGGCGTCCGGGCGGTCCAGCCCGGCGGCGCAGTGCAGGAAGGTGCTCTTGCCCGCCCCGGACGGACCCATCACCGCGGTGAAGGTGCCCCGGGCGAAGGCGAGGGACAGATCGCGCAGCGCGTGCACGGCCCCGGCGCCCTTGCCGTACGTCTTCCGGACCCCGTCGAGGCGGACGACCCAGTGGGCGTCCAGAGCGGCACTGCCGTCCGGCCGCGGCGGCGCCGCGTACTCCTCCTCCGCGGCCGCGCTCTGGAACTCCTCCGTCCGCGCTCCGCGTCCCTTTCTGCTCACTTCCGGCCTCCACCACTCGCACGCACTACTTGACGTTCACGAAGGTAAGTCCTGGAGCAGGTGCGGAACCAGGGCACGAACTGGAGAGTCGATGGTGCAGAAAAGTGCCACCCACCGCCGCATTTGGGACGGTGGTAGGGTGATCGGGATGACGACTCGGAGGGTTTTAGGAGCCGTGCGCGCCCCCAGCATTGCCGAGTTGCGACGCTTACAACCCGAGCAGTGGGTCCGCCAGACGGTGATCCGTTTCCCTCCGGCCGCGGGCTACGTCCTGCTCTGCCTGATGACCGGACTCGCCGGGCTGCTGCTGTTCTACCTGATCGCCATCATCTTCGCGCTCTGCCTGGTCGGAACGGGCTTCCTGCTGCTGCCCAGGACACTGCGGGTGCTGCGCAGGTACGCGGAGGTCCACCGCCGGTGGGTCGGCCGGCTGCTGGAGACCGAGGTCCGCACGCCCTACCGCGACCTGGAGCCCGGCCGCACCGGCCCCCGCAAGCCCTCCCTGCGCGACCCGGCCGTCCGCAAGGACCTGGTCTGGGTGATCACCCACGGCGTCGTCGGCTCGGCCCTGTGCATCTTCGCCCTGAGCATCTGCGGCAACGCCTTCAACTGGCTGTCCGCACCGGTGTGGTGGAAGCTCGCGTCGGGCGAGCGCAACTCGATCATCCTGATGAACGTCGACTCGTGGCTGAAGTCCTTCGTCGCGGTGTTCATCGGCGTCGGCTACGCCGTGGTGGCGATGGCCGCGATGCGCGGGCTGGCCCTCGTGCACGCCCGGATGTCCCGCCGGCTGCTGACCGCCCGCCCCCGGGTCGCGCTCGCGCAGCGGGTCCGCGAACTCTCGGTGACCCGCGCCGAGGCGCTCGACGCGCACGACGCCGAACTGCGCCGGATCGAACGCGATCTGCACGACGGGGCGCAGGCCGGCATCGTCGCCGTCTCGCTGCGGCTCGGCATGATCAAGCGCGCGCTCGGCCAACGGCCCGAGCAGGTCCCGGAGATGGTGGACGCGGCCCAGAACCTCGCCGAGCAGGCGCTGGAGTCGCTGCGCCACCTCGTCCGCGGCATCTACCCGCCGGTGCTCGCCGACCGCGGGCTGACCGACGCCGTCCGGGCGCTCACCGCGCTGTGCGGGGTCCCGACCCGGATAGACATCGACGAGTCGGCCGGCGCGGCGCCCCGCGCGCCCGCCGCCGCCGAGGCCGCGGCCTACTTCGTGATCTCCGAGGCGCTCACCAACATCACGAAGCACAGCGGGGCGCGCAGCGCGCTGGTGTGGCTGCGGATCGCGTCGGACGCCATCTCGATCAGGGTCGAGGACGACGGCAAGGGCGGCGCCACCGAGGGCACGGGGAGCGGGATCCTCGGACTCCGGCGCCGGGTCGCCGCCTTCGACGGGACCACCGACCTGTTCAGCCCGCCCGGGGGCCCGACCGTACTGAAGGTGGAGATTCCATGCGGATCCTGATCGCCGAAGACAACGCCCTGCTCCGTGAGGGGCTGGTACTGCTGCTGAACAGCGAGGGGCACGAGGTGTGCGTCACCGTGGACAACGGGGACGACCTGCTGCCCGCGCTGCTCGAACACCGCCCGGACGTCGCCGTGGTGGACGTCCGGCTGCCGCCGACGTTCCGCGACGAGGGCCTGCGGGCCGTCGTCGAGGCCCGCAAGCAACTGCCCAACCTGCCCGTCCTGGTGCTCTCGCAGTACGTCGAACGGGCTTACGCGACGGAGCTGCTGGCGCAGAGCGCCTCCGGGGTCGGCTACCTGCTGAAGGACCGGGTGGGGCGCGCCGAGGAGTTCCTGCTCGCGCTGGAGCGGGTCGCCGACGGCGGCACCGCGATGGACCCGGAGGTCATCTCGCAGCTGATGGTCCGCCGGGCCGGCGACGACCCGCTATCCTCGCTGACCCAGCGCGAGCGCGAGGTCCTGGCGCTGATGGCGGAGGGGCGCAACAACGGCACCATCGCCGAGATGCTGTTCATCGCGGAGAGTTCGGTGAACAAGCACATCGGCAACATCTTCGCCAAGCTGAACATGCCCACGCCGGACAGCGGCCACCGCCGGGTGCTCGCCGTGCTCACCTACCTGCGGGCCTGAACGCCCGGAGGAAGACGTGCGGAGAGGGGCGGCGCCGGTCGGGCGCCGGCCCCCCCCTCTTTTCCCCCCCCCCCCGACGCTGTGGGGGAAGGGACGTTGGCGGCCAGTCAGCGGATGAGGCTCGGCGACGGGTCGACGTGGACGGTCCTCGCGGACGACTTCAGCGTTGCAGGGCCGGTCGAGCAGTACCTGGAGTACCTGCGCTCGGCCGACTGCTCGCCCAACACGATCAAGATCTACGCCCGAGGCCTTGCGCTGTGGTGGTCCTTCCTGGAACAGCGGTCGCAGGCACGGAACGCGATCGCAACACGCCGCCCCTACACCGTGATCGGACACGCCGCCCAGACGCCCTGGCTGTTTCCAGGCCAACGTCCAGGCCAACACATCAGCGCCGACCGGCTCGGCCTACAGCTGATCGCCATCGGAATCCAACCCGGCCAGGCCCGGTCGACGGCCCTGTTCGCCCTCGCCGAAGAAGTCCCGGCCGCGATCCTGGCCCGGATGCTCGGCACCCACATCCAAGTCGCCGTCCAGTGGCAGAAGGCCTCCGCCGGCGACTGGGCCGCCTACGCCGCAGACGTCAGCCGCCGGAACCGAAACTGACCGCTCAATCACCCAGGGTGATTACCTCAGTTGGTCTGCAGCAGCCCATACAGCGGTCCACCTGCCGCCGAATTGAGCGGCAGCCGCTTCACGCTGCCTATACCGTCGGGCGCATGGCTGATGAGATCTTCGGACATCCACGGCTGGCTGCAATCTATGACCCGCTTGATCCAGATCGCACTGACCTCCACGCCTACCTCGTCCTCGCCCAGCAACTCGACGCGAAGCGGGTACTGGACATCGGCTGCGGCACCGGCGAGTTCGCACTCCTTCTGGCCGATCGCGGGATCAAGGTCGTCGGCGTCGATCCCGCCCAGGCCTCCATCGACGTGGCCAGGGAAAAGCCGGGCAGCGATCGCGTCCACTGGATCTGCGGTGACGCGGCAGTCCTTCCGCCTCTGAAAGTGGACCTCGCCACCATGACGGCGAACGTCGCACAGGCGATCGTCGCCCCGGATGCCTGGCTGCAGACGCTGAAGGGGACTCACAGGATTCTGCGACCCGGTGGGCACCTGGTGTTCGAGACCAGGAACCCGGCTGCACGCGCCTGGGAGTCATGGAACCGCACAGCATCGCACCGAGTCACGGAGATCCCGGGTGTTGGCACGGTCGAGAGCTGGGTTGAGCTGGTCGACGTGAGCCAACCCGTCGTGACGTTTCGGTGGAACTACGCGTTCGCTGCGGACGGGCAGCACCTCATATCCGATTCGACCCTGAGATTCCGGGACCGTCAGGAGGTCGAGGCCGATTTGATCGCGCAGGGCTACGTGCTGCGAGAGGTCCGAGACGCTCCCGACCGTCCCGGCAAAGAGTTCGTCTTCGTCGCTCAACGACTGTGACCTTCGGGAGGAACAGCTCCTGAGCCTGGGAATTCCGAGAGTTCCAATACCCGACTCCACCATATGAGGAGTCCACTTCATGACCGGATTGCCGGACCACCTGTGGGATGCAACCCGATCCCGGAGTGAGGGAGCGAAGGAACGGGCGCGCGGCGCTCGCGGGCCTCGTCAAGAACGGCAAGCGGATCAACTTCACCACGGTTGCCCGTGCCGCAGGTGTGAGCACCGACTTCCTCTATCGACACCCGGGGCTGTGTGCCCTCGTGGAGCGTCACCGCGCGAAGGGCGGAGGCCCTGGCGCCGCCGTTCCCGAGCCAACGGCCTCCTCGCCCACCTCGTCCGCGGTGCGAGCGCTGACCGCACGTCTCGCCCAGGAGAAGACGGCCCACCAGGAGGAAGTGGAGAAACTCCGCAAGGCCCTGGAGGTTGCCCAAGGTGAGAACCTTCTGCTACGCAGACGGTTGGCCCGATTCGGGACTGACTGAGCTGTTGAGTATTCGTATCCCGCGAAGTCGCAGTTTCGCTCACCCGAACCTGAAGGCGTTCCGAACCTCACGGTGTCCGACCTCGTTCCGCGACCAGATCCGCACACGACGACTCGGATTCTCCCGGTCCCAGCTTCCACAGTCGAAGACTGCGACCGAGTCCGAAAGCCGCCATCGTGAGGTCTCCCAGGAAGCTTCCGGCACCTCGACGAGTCCGCCGAGAGCCTCGGCGGCCGAATCAGCAGCGGAACCTGCGACAGGCCAGGGCCTCCAGACGGAGACGGCGTCCGTCAGGGCATGGGACTCGATCAGGTGCGTGACCGAGGGGGCGACGGGGAGGTAGGGACTGCCGCCGTCCACGTCCGTGCCGACACCTCCGTCGGTGTGAAGCAAGTCCCGGCACGGCTTCGACACGCGTTCTCCGAGCCACTCGAAATACCACCCGCCTCGCACGGGATCCTGCCAGGCTCCTGTCTTCACACCGAAGTGGTCGTATTCCCAGCTGCGGCCCGTCTCGTACCGCGCCCCGTCCAGGGTCCAACTGCGCCGCACCTGGTAGCGCAGGCCGCCGAATCTCTGCTCGAAGCCCTCGCATCGGATGATGAGTTCCATGGGTGCTGGGACGAGACGTCCCGTGCGGTCACGCACTCGCCACATCTCGATCGGGACTTCGAACCTGACCGGTCTCTCGCGGTGGCCTGTACGGCGGAGGAGATCCTGTGCCCGCTCTGATAGTTCGGAGGGATCGTCCAGGATGTGCATCCTGTACTTCGTTTCCAGAGGTGGGGAATAGCACCAGGATCGGCATCCTACAGCGAAGCTCTCCAACTGAACCAGGAAACCGCTCCGCGGATGTCATCCGCATGCCGCTGACAGCTTGAACTGCCCAGATGGATATTCAGGTTGTCGCAGGTGCGGATACGACGTGGTCGGGTTCGGCGGGAGTGTGCTTGGCGAGGGTCCGCCGGGTCATGTCCTTCAAGGCGCGCACGATGTCCTGGTCGACGTCGTCGAGGGTGCGGCGCGGGCCCGGTCGCGAGGTCGGCTGCGTGCCGGAACGGGCCGGTCGCGTTGGAGGATCCGCCGTGGCCGCGGGCGTCCGGCGCGATCACCCGGCGGTTGCCATCTCGTACGGGGATTGGCAACCCGGGTGTCATGATGGCGGGGTGACCGATACCGATGCCCCGCTCCCGCCCGACGTCCTCGCCCACCGGCTCATGGACGTGTTCGACCTGGTCGGCCCGCTGTACCGACGGGTGCTCCGCACGGTGGAACTCGCGGCTCCCATCGAGGGGCTGTCCGTCGGCGTGCGCGCCGTACTGCTCCTGCTCGCGGAACACGGGCCCATGACCGTCCCTCAGATGGGCCGCGCACAGGCGCTGAGCAGGCAGTTCGTGCAACGCATGGTCAACGACGCGGCAGCCCTGGACCTGGTCGAGATCACCCCGAACCCCGCCCACCAGCGATCCTCGCTGATCCGGCTGACCGGCCACGGCAGGGCCGCCGTCTCCGCGGCGAGCGCCCGCGAGCACGCCCTGCTCCGCCAGGTCGGCGGCGAGCTGACCGACGCCGACCTGACCGCCTGCGTGCACGTCCTCACGCAGATGCTCGAACTCTTCGACAACGTCGACGTGAACTGACCCCCGCACCGCGCGAGCGCGGCCCGGACGCCAGGAGGGCGACCTACCCGAAGACCAGGCTCGTCCAGCGGACGCCGGACCGGCCGTGCAGGTCGCCGCGTTCGGTGCGGTGGAGCAGCCGCAGGCCCTGGGCGGCGGCGAGCGCGACGGTCTCCTCGGGCGGGACGTCGAACATCCGGCGGCCCGGCGGGACGGGGCCGTGGCGCAGGGTCAGGGCGAGGCGCCCGCCCGGGGCGAGCAGCCGGCCGAGGGCGGCCATCGCCAACGCCCGCTCGGCGGGGGCGAGATGCATCCAGACGGCGGTCAGCAGGACGAGGTCGAAGCGTTCGGTGCCGGCGCTCAGCTGCGGCAGCTCGGGCAGCTCGTCGGCGACCCAGCGCACACCGGAGCCCGCGTGCAACCGCTCGGCGACGGAACGGAGTTCGGCGGTCGGCTCGACGGCCACCACCGGATGGCCGAGGGCGGCGAGGGCGGCCGCGTCCCGCCCGGTGCCGGCGCCCACGTCGAGGACGGCGGCGGGCGGGGGCGGGTAGCTGTGCAGCAGGTCCGCGTGGACCTCGGCGAAGGTCACGCTCTCGTACTGGACGGCGAGCTCCTCCGCCGCCTCGGCGTAACCGGCAGTGCTCGAAAGCCCGTTCAGGCCTTCCGCCTCGTCCACCCCGTTCAACTCATCCAACTCGTCCACCCCGTTCACGTCCTCCACCCCGTCCAACTCGTCCACCCCGTTCGTGTCCGCCGCCCCGGTCACCCCGATCATGCCTTCCGGTCCCGGACGACCACCGCGTCACCGGCCGCCGCCGCGTCGGCGAAGAAGTCCCGCAGCTCCCGCAGGTCGGCGACCACCCGGGTCGCCCACGTCTCGGACCACGGCGTCGGGTACCCGAGGCGCGCGACCGTCCGGGCCAGCACGGTGTCCTGCTGGCGCACGAGTTCGCCGAGCGCCGAGTCGCGCAGGAAGGTGAAGGCGGCCGCGACCTGCGCGGGGCTCAGCACCAGCGGATCGGTCTGCGCGGCGTCGGGTTCGCGGCGCTCGCCGCCGTACACGGGCAGGCGCGCGGCCGGGTCGGGGTGCAGGCCGTTCTCGGTGAGGGCCAGTTCCATCAGCCGGGCGGTGCTCCGCACGCCGAGGAGAAGTCCGGCGGAGGCCAGCTGGCCGTAGCGGACGTCCTGCCGGTCGGGGACGAGCTCGCCGAGTTCCGTCGGCGAGCAGGTGTCGACCTCCTGGCCGGGCAGGCGGCGCCAGAAATGATCCACGCTCACCCGGACAGCGTAACGAAAGCGCGGCTCACGCCTCGCCGGGGTGCCAGAGGGGCCACTCCCAGGGGCGATCCGCCCAGTGGACGCGGACCGGATCTCGCGGGTCGAGGTCCGGAAAGAGCTGGTGGATCCGGGGTTCGAACTCCTCGGGGGCGAGCGGCTCCCAGCCGTGGCCCTCGAAGTGGACCAGGCGGTAGCGGCTGTCGGTCCGGAAGTCGGCCACCTCGACCAGGTGCTTGGACGTGCTGTTGGTCTCCATGCCCCCCAGCATGTGGCGCGGCGGCAATCGGCGCCCCTCCAGACCCCTCTTCCGGGTCATGTCCCGGCGTCGGCGCGCTCGTTGAGCACGGGGAAGGCATGGCGGGGGATTCGACGGGGGGTTCGGCGCTGGAAGGACGACAAGATGACTGGGCAGTCCACCGGAGGACAGTGGCAGTGGCCGCAGGACGCTTGGCAGCCACCCCCGGTACCCACCGCGTTCGCGCCGGCCCCCGTTCGGCCGCCCGCACCGACGTCGCGGCGGTCGCGGAAGGTGTGGGCCGCCGCGACCGTCGGGACGGTCGCCGTCCTCGCCGCCGTCCTGGCGATGTGCGGGCCGGGGACGGGAGACGACCTGGACGTGGTGGCCCTGCCGCACACCTCCCCCTCCGCGTCCGACCCGGCGGCGCCGGACCCGCCCGCGTTCTCGCCGCTCCCCACCACACCCGCGCCGTCCCCGCTCCCGCCGCCCACGCCGGAGCGCGCCGGACCGGCCCCGGCCCTGGTCCCGGCCACGGCGGCGGCCGCGCCGAACGAGGACGAGCCGGCCGACGCCCAGCACGCGACGACCGCGCACCCGAAGCCCGGCCGCACCGCGCGCCCCTCGCCGTCGACCCACGGCGCCCCCGCCCCGGCCGCCGCCACCCCGGCGGCTCCGGCTACCGGCGTGGCGCTACCCACCCTCGGCCCGGGCGGCATCTGCGACCAGGCCGAACGCGTCGGCCGCTGGCCCGCGGGCTCGGAGCAGGCCCGCCTCTGCCACAGCATCTACGGCTGAGAAAACGCCTGCGCGGCCACACCCGCACCCGCACGACGAGGGCGCCCCGCCGGATCGATCCGGCGGGGCGCCCCAGGTGGCGGAGCCACGCTACCCGGCCGCCTCCAGGATTCCCTTGTCCAGGCGCGGCGCCAGGACGCGGGCCAGGGTGTCGGTGATGTGGCCGGTGTCGCGGTACAGCACCACGCCCTCCAGCACCGCCGGGCAGTCCGGTCCGCTGCCGGGGCACAGCAGCGGGCCCAGGTCGAGGGTGCGGACGCCGTAGCGGGCGGCGAGCCCGCCGTCGAGCATCGGGTCCGGCTCGAAGGCGGTGTCGCGCGGGAAGAAGCAGGCGTCCGAGCGGCCGTCGGAGGCGGCGAGGCAGGTCGGGATGTCCTTGCCGGGCATCGGGGTGTCGCCGAGGTAGGCGAGCGGGGCGCCGACGGCGGCGAGGCGGTCCAGGGTGCGGGTCCAGCCCTGGGTGCGTTCCTCCTGGCTGCCGTACCTGTTGAGGCCGGCCATCAGGACGAGGCGCGGCCTGGGCCCGGAGGTGAGCCGGGTGAGGGTGTTCTCGCGCCAGCGGTCGCACTCCTCGAAGGTGCGGCCGAGGACGTTGTTGCGCACGGTGAGGGTGGCGAGCGGGCAGCCGGGCTTGACCAGGACCTCCAGGGCCCAGTGCCGCTGCTCGGCCATCGCGAGTGCGGACGATATCCACTGGCCGGCGTGCGAGTCGCCGAGCAGCACGATCCGGTCGGGGCTGTCCTCGGCGCCGAACAGGCAGCGCGGGCTGCTGTCGGCGTTCAGCGGGATCTCGCAGCCCTTGCCGGGCGGGAAGTCCTCCCGGGCGCGGGCCAGCGAGGGGGTCAGGCCGAGCACCCGCGCACCGGGGGCGAGCAGGGTGGGGCCGGTCGGGGCCCCGGCCGGGGCGGCGGCGGGGGTGTCGGCGGTGCCGCCGAGGGCGCGGACCGTGCCGCCGCCGAGGGTGAGGGCGGCGATCAGCGGGATGACGAGGGCGCTGGCGCCGACCGCGAGGCCCCGGCGCGGCGCCGGGCTGCTGCCGTACCGCAGCGGCTGCTCGACGAGCCGCATGGTGAGCCAGGCGGGCAGCGCGCTGGCTGCGGCGAGGGCGGCCAGGGTGGTCCAGGGCAGGGCGCCGTAGCGGGCCTGGGCGATGGTCAGCACCGGCCAGTGCCAGAGGTACCAGGCGTACGACAGGCGACCGGCGGCGCGCAGCGGCCGGTTGTCGAGGAGGCGTCCGGCGTCGGTGGCGCCGAGCGCGCGGTGGGCGGGGCCGGCGAGCAGGACGGCGGCGGCGCCGAGGACGGGCACCAGCGCGGCGGTGCCGGGGAAGGGGGTGTTCCGGTCGTAGAGCAGGATCGATGCGAGGACGGCGGCGGCGCCGGCCCAGCCGAGCAGTCGCAGCGACCAGGCCGTCCCGCGCCGCTGCACACGGCCGGCCAGGGCGCCGCCGAGCAGCGCAGCGCACGCGCCGGCCGCGAACTCCCAGAGCCGGCTGCCGGTGGAGAAGTAGGCGAGCGGCGCCGAGGTCGCCGTCCACCGGACGCACAGCAGCAGCGAGACCGCGCCGATGGCCGTGGTGGCCAGGGTGATCGCGACGGTGCGGCGGCGGCCGTGCAGGAAGCGGGCGAGGCCGAGCAGCAGAACGCCCCACAGCAGGTAGAACTGGTTCTCCACGCCGAGCGACCAGAAGTGCTGGAGCGGGCTCGGGGCGTGTTCGGCGGCCAGGTAGTCGGTCTGCTGGCCGACGAAGCGCCAGTTGACGACCTGTCCGGCGGAGGCGATCAGGTCGCGGGCGAGGTCGGTGCCGCGCAGCGGGTCGAGCAGCGCGCCGCCGGCGACGGCGGTGGCGACCAGGACGGTGGCGGCGGCGGGCAGGATGCGGCGGGCGCGGCGGGCGGCGAAGTCCCACAGGCCGATCGGGCGGCCGAGCAGCAGTCCGGTGATGAGGAAGCCGGATATGACGAAGAAGACGTCGACGCCGACGTAGCCGCCGGCGAAGCCGGGAACGGCGGCGTGGTAGGCGAGGACGGAGAGGACGGCGACTCCGCGCAGGCCCTCGATGTCGGGGCGGAAGCCGGTACGCCGCTGGGCCTGCGGCGGTGCGACGGCTTCTGCGGAGGGGCGCCGCTCGGGCGCGGCCTGCCGGTCCATTCGGACGACGCCGGGCAGCAGTTCGGCCGAGGCGGTGGCGGCAGGGGAGGAAGGGGACGACGACGGTGGTGGTACGGCCGTTGACACGGCGGTGCTCCTCGCAGGGGCAGGCAGCGGGTGGTCGGGACCGCCGGGCCGATGGGGCGGCCGGGCGGCGCATCCGCGCCGGTGGGGCGACGCGCTGGGAAACGCGGTGGATCCGAACGAAGTTGATGGGTCGTCAGACATCGACTTTGACGTCAGGAATTGATGGAGCTCATGAAGTTGACGGAGCGGAGTTGACGGAGCGGAGTTGACGGAGCGGAGTTGACGGAGCGGAGTTGACGGAGCGTCAGAAGATCAGCGGATCGGCCCAGCCGGAGGCCAGCAGTCCGCAGAGCAGCAGCACGGCGGTGACGGCGACGGCCTCCGCGTGGCCGAAGCCCAGGTCGGACCGGCGCCGCACGGGCGCGGCGACCTCTCCGACGGCGGCCCCGTTGCCACCGCGCAGGAGCGGCCACAGGGACCGGATCAGCGGGATCATGGTGTACGCGGTGAGCGCGAGCAGCGCGGTGAGCGCCCAGAAGGGCTGCCAGCCGTACAGCATGGCCGCGCGCACGAGTCCGGCGATGCCCGCGAGGACGACGAACCCCAGCCAGCCGACGCCGATCCGGGCGACCGCCTTGGCCAGTGAACTGCCGCCCGACACGGCGCCGGTGGGCACCCAGTCGGCACTGCGGCGGCGCAGCGCGTGCGCGATGGCGACCACGTGGCAGAGCCCGCCGAGGAGTTGGACCCGGGTGACCTCGAAGCGCCAGCGGGTGCGGGACATCGCGGGCAGCAGGACGAGCGAGACCCAGATCGGCGGCAGGAACGGCAGCACCTGCCACGGCTGGATCTCACCGGGGGCGAAGAACAGCATGATCAGGGCGGGCAGCGGGACGGCGAAGACGTTCACCGCGCTGGTGACGTAGCCGAGGATGCCGTTCCAGAAGCAGAGCCGGGCGGAGCGAGGGAGCGGTCCGCGGCGGAAGTCCGGGTCGCGGACGAGCGCCAGGGAGCCGAGGCACCAGCGGTACTGCTGGCTGATGAAGGCGGGCAGGCCGGTGGGCGACATGCCCTTGGCGACCAGGGCGGGCACGTACCGGGTGGTCCACCCGGCGCGGGCGAGCGAGAGGCCGGTGTAGAGGTCCTCGCTGTGGTCGATCTCGGCGAAGCCTCCGACGCGCATGAGTGCGGCGCGGCGGTAGAGGGCGTTGGTGCCGCAGCAGACGGTGCCGTCCTGCGCGTCCCGGGAGGGCTGGATCCAGCGGTAGAAGATCTCCTGGGTGGCTCCCGCGGCGCGTTCGAGCCAGGACATGTCGGCGTCCGTGTCGAAGCACTGCGGGCTCTGCACGATGCCGACCTCGGGGTTGTCGAGGTAGGGCACCAGGTGGTGCAGGAAGTCGGGGCGGGGGCAGAAGTCGGCGTCCAGGACGGCGACGATCTCGCCGTTGCCCTCGGCCAGGCCGTGGTTGAGGTTGCCGGCCTTCTTGAACCGGCCGCGGTCGGGGCGGGCCCGGTACTGGAAGCCGTAGGACTCGGCGAGTTCGCGCACCTCGGGGCGGGCGGCGTCGTCGAGGACGATGACGGTCAGCGCGCCGGCCCACTGGACGGCGACGGTGTGGCGGTAGGCGTTCTCCAGGACGGCCAGCGGCTCGCCGGCGGTCGGCAGCAGCAGGTCGACGCTCGGGTGGCGGGCGGGCTGCCAGGCGCGCATCAGCAGGTCGTGCGAGTCGCGGGTGTAGCGGCGGGCGCGCTGGCCGTCGGTGAGCGAGAGCAGCCAGGTGGCCGCGTTGAGCACGGTGAGCACCAGGAAGGGCCAGAGCAGCGGCCGGCTGAGGGCGAACAGGCCGAGGGTGGCGGTGGCTCCCGCGTAGGAGAGGGTGGCGCAGAGCAGCACCCAGCGGCGCTGCGGGCCGAAGTACCAGTAGAGCTCCTCGTCGTCGGGCGGGCTGGGCAGGCGGAGGTCGGGGTCCGCGGGGATCCGGCGCGGGCCGGGGACGGGCGCGGGCATGGCGGTGCCATGGAGTACGGGCATGCGGAAGTGGCCCCCCTGGGCATGGGACGGAACGTGGCCGTTCGCCCTCAGCCTCTCACATTGGCCTAGACCAATCATGAACGAGGTATGACATCTCCGCATCGCCCCTGGTCAGTGACTTGACATGTCATCACGTACCGACGAACCGTCAAGCGATCATGGATTCGACCCCGAGCACCGCCGGCCCGCACCCCTGCGGTCAGGCCTCCCCCAGCGACTCCTTCAGCGCCTTCGTCAGCTTCTCGAAGCGCAGATCGGGGCGCAGCGGGACGCCGAAACGCTCGTCGCCGTACGGGAACGGGGTGAAGACCCCGGTCCGGCGGAAGCCCCGCCGCTCGTACCAGGCGATCAGGTCGACGCGCTGCTCGATCACGGTCATCTCCAGCTCGCCCACGCCCCACTCCTGGCCGGCCAGCCGCTCGGCCTCGGCGAGCACGGCCCGGCCGAGGCCTCCGCCCTGGAGCCCGGGGCGCACCGAGAACATGCCGAAGTACGCGCGGTCCCCGCGGTGCTCCAGCTGGCAGCAGGCGACCAGCCGGCCGTCCCGCTCGGCGACCAGCAGCACCCCGTCGGAGCGACCGATGACCGCGGCGACGCCCTCGGCGTCGGTGCGCTGGCCCTCCAGCAGGTCCGCCTCGGTGGTCCAGCCGGCCCGGCTGGCGTCGCCGCGGTAGGCGGACTCGACCAGCTCGACCAGCGCCGGTACGTCGGCGAGCGTGGCGGGGCGGAAGGCGGGCTGCCCGGTGGGCCGGGCGTGGCTGGGGATGGTCTCGGACATGGCGGGTCCTCATTCTGCGTGCGGTGGAACCGCCCGCCGCTCGTGCCTGCGGCGTGGCGCGGGCCGTCCCTGGTGACCGGCCTGCGGGCATCGTGCCACAGCCCGCGAACCGGCCCCGAGCCGCAGGACCTGCGGCGACGGCCCCCGCGGGCCCGCCCGGCGGGAGCGCGGGCCCGGCCGCCGTCCACCCCGAGCCCGGCTCCGCCGTCGCGGCCTACGCGCCGCGCCCCGGTGTCAGCGGATGACGGGCAGGACCGCCGTGGTGTCGCGACCGGCTGCCGCCTCGATGAAGGCCACCGGGTCGGCGACCTCGGCGAGCAGGGTGCGGGTGAAGTGCAGGGCGCCGTCGGACGGCGGCGGGCCGCCGATCGTCGCGATCAGGTCGAGCAGGTGGACGGTCGCCTCCATCAGCGCCACCTCGCCGAGCGCGCCGACCGTCACCGAGCCGAGCAGCGGGTGGGCCACCGCGGCGGCGGGCGGCAGGTCGGCGATGCCGGCCAGGGCCGCCGGGCCCTCGGCCCCGAAGCGGGCGACCAGCTCGGCCGGTTCGGCTGCCGCGGCGGTCTGCTTCGCCGCCTCGGCGACCTGCTCGGCGGCGGTGTGCGCGATCCCGCCCGGCCGGTTGTAGGCCCGCAGGATGCCGACCCCGGTGGTCACCTCGGCCGGGCCGTCCACCAGGGCCCCGCGCAGCCCGGCGAACATCTCCGGCACCGGCGCCACGTGCGCGTACAGATCCCGGACGGTCCAGCCGGGCAGCCGGGTGGCGAGCCCCCACGACGCGTCGTCCAGGGCCGCGCCGCGTTCCGCCCAGGAGACCCAGGCTTCGGCCAACAGGGCGGGTACATCACCGATCTGACGTGTCATCGGTCCTCCTCGGAGCACATGGCAACTGAGTTGTCACCTTACCGGTCGCCGGGCGGACCGGCGGATCAGACCCGGGCGCCGAGCATCCGCAGCACCAACTCGCCGTAGCGGCGGCCGAGTTCATCCGGCGTCTCGGTGGATCGGTCGGTGAACCAGCGGGAGACGTCGATGCCCAGCGAGGTGACCGCACGGGCCGCCGTCCGGACTTCGGACACCTGGAAGGCGCCGGCCGCCACGCCCGCCTCGATCAGCGCGCTGACCTCGCGCTCGATGTCCAGCCGCAGCGCCGCGACCACCGCGTAGGCGTCCTCGGGCAGCGCGTGCAGCTCGTAGTTGACCACCCGGCCGACCGTGCGGGCCCGGGCGTGCCAGGTGGTGAACTCCTCGACCAGCCGGCGCATCCGGTCCACCGGGCCGCCCTCACCGGCCGCCGCCGCCCGGACCAGTTCCAGCGTGGCCGCGTGCCCGGCCTGGCTGATCTCGGCCAGCAGCGCGGCCTTGGACTGGTAGTGGATGTACAGCGCCGCCGGGCTCATCCCGGCGGCGGTGGCGATGTCCCGGGTGGTGGTGGCGTGGAAACCGCGCTCCGCGAAGGATTCGACGGCCGCCTGGAGCAGCCGGTACGCCGCCTCGGGGCGGGAGTCGGCGCCGCCGGGCAGGGTGCGCCAGAGGTCGGCGATGGGCGTGCTGGTCATGGCGCCATCCTCCCAGAGAACTCGTACACACATTCCCGCCGCCCGGTCGACGGACTGTTGACAGGCTCCCGCACCGACACCATGCTGAGCAAGCGCTTAGTCAGCCGGTGGACCGGCACACCCGCCGACCGGGCATCCCCGCCGAACCGGCGCCTGCGCCCACCCGGCACCCCCGTCGAACGTTCCGCGCGAAAGGCAGGACCCTCCGTGGCGTACTCCTTCAAGGGCCGGGTGGCCGTCGTCACCGGATCGAGCCGGGGCATCGGCCTCGGCATCGCACGCGAGCTGGTCGCCCGCGGCGCCAAGGTCTGCCTGACCGCCCGCAACCCCGAGCCGCTCGCCGAGGCCGTCCACGACCTGGGCGGGCCGGAGAACGCCATCGCCGTCGCCGGCAGGACCGACGACCCGGTCCACCAGGAGGAGGCCGTCACCAGCACCCTGGAGGCCTTCGGCCGGCTCGACCACCTGGTCAACAACACCGGCATCAACCCCCTCTACGGCCCGGTCCTCGACGCCGACGAGGCCGCCGCCGCCAAGATCCTCGCCGTCAACGTGCTGGCCCCGCTGGCCTGGACCCGCCGCGCGCACGCCGCCTGGATGGGCGAGCACGGCGGTTCGGTGGTCAACGTGGCCTCCGTCGCGGGCATCCGCTCCTCGCTCGGGATCGGCATGTACGGGGTCAGCAAGGCCGCGCTGATCCGGCTCACCACCGAACTCGCCGCCGAACTGGGCGGCCAGGGCATCCGGGTCAACGCCGTCGCCCCCGCCGTGGTCAAGACCAGGTTCGCCGAGGCCCTGTACGAGGGCCGGGAGGAGCAGGTCGCCGCCGCCTACCCGCTCGGCCGGCTCGGCGTGCCCGAGGACGTCGCGGGCGCGGTCGCCTTCCTGCTCTCCGCGGACGCCGCCTGGATCACCGGCCAGACCCTGGTCGTGGACGGCGGCGTCACCCTCGGCGGCGGCCTGTGAGCGGCACGGCGGACGCGGACGCAGCGGACGCGGACGCAGCGGACGCGGACGCACCGGCGACGGACTTCGCCGGCCAGGGCGTGGTGGTGACCGGCGGCGGGCGCGGTATCGGCGCCGCCCTGGCCCGGGCCTTCGCCGCGGCCGGCGCCCGGGTGGTGGTCAACGACCTGGACGCCGAGGCCGCCCGCGCCGTCGCCAGGGACTGCGGCGGCACCGCCGCCCCCGGGGACGCCGCCTCCCCCGAGGGGCTGGCCGCCCTGGTCGGGCAGGCCCGGGCCGCGCTCGGCGAGATCGACGTGTGGTGCGCCAACGCGGGCGTCGCCCCGGTCGGCGGGGCCGACGCGCCCGCCGCGGCCTGGGCGAGCGCCTGGGAGGTCAACGTCCTCGCCCACGTCCGGGCCGCCGAACTGCTGCTCCCCCGCTGGCTGGAGCGCGGCGGGGGCCGCTTCCTCGCCACGGTCTCCGCCGCCGGGCTGCTCACCATGTTGGGATCGGCCCCGTACGCGGTCACCAAGCACGGCGCGCTCGCCTTCGCCGAGTGGCTCTCCGCGACGTACCGCCACCGCGGCGTCCGGGTGCACGCGCTCTGCCCGCAGGGCGTGCGCACCGACATGCTCGCCTCGACCGGCGCGGTCGGCGAGGCGCTGCTCGCACCCACCGCGCTGGACCCGGAGGACGTCGCCGAGGCGGCGCTGGCCGGGCTGCGCGAGGGCCGCTTCCTGATCCTGCCGCACCCCGAGGTCGCCGAGTACTACCGGGTCCGGGCCACCGAACCGGACCGCTGGATCAACGGGATGAACCGGCTCCAGCAGGGGCTGGAGAGGAGCGAGGCGCTGTGAGGGCCTGGCAGGTGGAACAGTTCGGCGAGCCGGGCGAGGTGATGCGGCTGGCCGACGACGTGGCGCGGCCGGTGGCCGGGCCGGGGCAGCTGCTGGTCCGGGTGCGGGCCGCGGCGGTCAACTTCCCGGACGCGCTGATGGTGCGCGGCCAGTACCAGGTCCGCCCGCCGCTGCCGTTCACGCCCGGCGTGGAGCTGTGCGGCGAGGTGGCGGACGGCGCGCGGCGGGGCGAGCGGCTGATCGGCAACCCGGTGCTGCCGCACGGCGCCTTCGCCGAGTACGCCCTGCTGGACGCGGCGGCCGCCTTCCCCGCGCCCGGGGCGCTGGACGACGCCGAGGCGGCCGCGCTGCACATCGGCTACCAGACCGCGTGGTTCGCCCTGCACCGCCGGGCCCGGCTGGCGGCCGGCGAGACGCTGCTGGTGCACGCGGCGGCGGGCGGCGTGGGCAGCGCGGCGGTCCAGTTGGGCCGGGTCGCCGGGGCCCGGGTGGTCGCCGTGGTCGGCGGCCCCGCCAAGGCGCAGGCGGCCCGGGCGCTCGGCGCCGACCTGGTGGTGGACCGGACGGCCGGGGACTTCGTCGCCGCCGTCAAGGAGTTCACCGGCGGGCGCGGCGCGGACGTGGTCTTCGACCCGGTCGGCGGGGACGCCTACACCGGCTCCACCAAGTGCGTCGCCTTCGAGGGCCGGATCGTGGTGGTCGGCTTCGCCGCCGGCCGGATCCCTGCGCCGGCGCTCAACCACGCGCTGGTGAAGAACTACGCCATCCTCGGCCTGCACTGGGGCCTCTACAACACCCACGACCCGCAGGCCGTCCGCGCCGCCCATGACGAGCTGACCCGGCTCGCCGACCGGGGCGCGGTCCGCCCGCTGGTGAGCGCCCGGGTGCCGCTCGCCGGGGCCGCCGACGCCGTCGAGCTCGTCGCCGCCGGGCGCAGCACCGGCCGGATCGCCGTCCTGGGGGACTGACGACCGGCGGCGGTTCAGGTGTTGCGGCGGGCGGGCTCGTGTTCCTGGGCCGGGCGGAGCCAAGGCCGGCAGGGCCTCCGGCACTGCGCGGAACGCGCAGGCCGCCGTAGGGCCCTGCGCGTTCCCGCCCTCCGTCCGTACTCGTCAGGAGGGCGGCGCTCCCCCGCCGGTCAGCGGGGGACTCCGGTCAGCGGGTGACGATCTGGAGGGCGGTGTCGCGGGTGGCGTTGCGCCAGCCGAACGCGTAGACGGTGCTGCTGTCGGCGCTCACCGCCGTGTCGCTGACGCTGTCCAGGGTGAAGGGGACCGTCTCGGTCGGCACCGGAGCGTAGGTGGCGGTGTCGAAGGCCACCAGCGCGACCGCCCGCGGATCGCGGTCATACCGAACGGTGCGCAGACGGGTCCCGTCCGGACTGACGGAGACACCGGTGAGTCCGGCGGAGGCGACCGGCGCGAGCGTGACGGGTGCCTGCGCGGCGTCGGTGGCGGGGTCGACGGGGAAGACCTGGTTGGCGGCGCTGTCGGCGACGGCGAACAGGTGGGTGCCGTCGGGGGTGAACGCCGCCTGACGGATCGCCTGCCGGAGGTTCGACACCGAGCCGACCACGGTCGGCGCGGCCCCGGGGGCGCCCGAGGTGTCAAGGTGCACCAGCCCGGACCCGGCGGCGACGTAGGCGTCGCGACCGCCGGGCCGCAGGGCGATCGACTGCGCGTAACTGCCGGGCAGCGCGACCTCGCCGGTGAACGCGTTCTGCGCGGTCGAGAAGGTCAGCACCCGTCCGGGAGTCTCGGCGGGCACCCCGGGCGGGGGGATCGGCGGCACGTTGTAGCCCGTCGCGCCGGCCTGGGTGACGTAGACCGTCGCGCCGTCGGCGCTGAGCGCGATGTCGTGCGTACGGCCGGTGGACCAGGCGGCGGGCTTGTTCTGCGGCGGCAGCGGTGCGGCGGCGAGGAGGGTGCCGGTCGTGGTGTCGACCACGTTCATGACGAGACCGCTCACGACGTACACGCGCCTGCCGTCAGGGCTGATCACGGTCTGGTGGTAGTCGCTCTCGGCGTTGGCCAGCGGGATCTGCGCGGTGACGGTGTCCGTCCCGGTGTCGACGGTCTTGAGCGCGCCGTCGGCCGTGACGTAGACCTTGTCCCCGGCCGGGCTGACCACCATCCCGGAGACCAGGGTCCCGACCGGGACGGTGACCACCCCCGCCACTGCCACTGCCCCCACCACTGCCGGCGCCCTGTCGTCGGCGACGGCGGTCCCGCCGCCAGAGGCCAGGAGCAGCACGCAGGCGGCCAGCGATGCTCCACAACGTCCGTATACAGCAAGTGAGTTCATGGCGCTCCTCTCCAACTCGGGCTGATGCCGGACAGGTTATTGCGGGAGCTTGAGGGAGGGTGCGAGTTTCCCGACTGTTCGCCTTCGCTCCCCGGCGGTCAGTACGCCTAATACTGCAACCGCATCTGGGCGTGACTGTGGGTGTAGGTGTTCGTTGTCTTGACTGTGTGCCTATGGGTTGACGGTTGAGCAGGTTGAGTCGTGGT
>NZ_JBHVWW010000048.1:50068-68190 GCF_042882025.1 Kitasatospora sp. NPDC058243 | reverse complement strand
GGAGCCGGGCCAGCCGTTCTACGCGGAGTCCCCGACGATCCGCCGCGCGGAGGTGTTCACGGTCGGCGGCACCGCGACCGTCGTGCACGCCCAGACCGTGACCGACGCGCCGCTCGGCACCTCGGAGGGCGTCGCGGGCCAGCGCTTCCGGCTCGCCAGGCCGCCCGTCCTGCTCGACGGCGGGCCCCCGGTGGTCGAGGTCGCGGCCGGCGACGGCTGGGAGCGGTGGACGGCCGTCGAACACTTCGGCGACTCGGCGCCGACCGACCGGCACGTGGTGATCGACGCGACCACGGGCGAGTTCGCGTTCCCGCCCGCCGTCCGGGAACCCGACGGCGGCCTGCACGCCTTCGGCGCGGTGCCGCCCAAGGGCGCGCACCTGCGGGTACCGCACTACCGCACGGGCGGCGGCACCGCCGGGAACGTCGCCCGGGCGACGATCACGGTGCTGCGCAGCTCCGTCCCGTACGTGGCCAGGGTCGACAACCGCGAGGCGGCCAGGGGCGGGGTCGACGGCGAGACGGTGGAGAACGCCAAGGTGCGCGCCCCCCACCTGCTGCGGCTCCAGGAACGGGCCGTCACCGCCGGGGACTTCGAGCTGATCGCCCGGCAGGCCGCCCCCTCGGCGGCCCGGGTGCGCTGCGCGCCGGCCGTCGCCGGGGAGGCGGGCGCGGTGCGGGTGCTGGTGGTCCCCGACGCGGTCGCGGACGAGGGCGACCGCCTGCGGTTCGAGCAGCTGATCCCCGGCGAGCAGGTGCTGTCGGCCATCGCGTCGGCCCTGGACGAGCGGCGGCTCGTCGGCACCCGGCTCGTCGTCCAACCGCCCGACTACCAGGGGGTGACGGTGGTCGCCCGGCTCGCGACCCGCTCCCCGGACGGCGACCGGGTCCGGGAGGCGGCGCTCGCGGCCCTGTTCCGGCACCTCAACCCGCTGCGCGGCGGCGCCGACGGAAGTGGCTGGCCGTTCGGCCGGGCCGTGCAGTACGGGGAGGTGTTCGCGGTGCTCCAGCAGGTGGCCGGGGTCACGGCGGTCGAGGAACTGCGGCTCTTCCCGGCGGATCCGATCACCGGGCGCCGGGGCGCGCCAGCCGAACGGGTCGACGTCGCCCCGGACGCGCTGGTCTTCTCGCACCAGCACCAGGTCGTGGTCGCCGCGCTCCCGGCGGACGGTCAGCGATGAGCAGAGCGGCCGTCCCCGGGCTGCCCAGCCCGCATCCGATCGGTGAACTCCTGCCCGCGCTCTACGCCGAGGACGACTTCGCCCAGCGGTTCACCGCAGGCCTGGACACCGTCCTCGCCCCGGTCTTCGCCACCCTGGACAACCTGCCCGCCTACTTCCAACCGCGCCTGGCCCCGGCCGACTTCGTCGAGTGGCTGGCGGACTGGGTCGCCGTCGAGACCGACCCGGCCTGGCCGGAGGAGGTCCGCCGGGCCGTGGTCGGCCGCGCGGTCGAACTGCACCGGTGGCGGGGCACCCGGCGCGGGCTCCGGGAACGGCTGCGGCTGATCCTCGGCGTCGGCGCGCAGATCGTGGACGGCGGCGGCGTGGCCTGGTCCACCACCGCGGGCGCGGAGTTGCCGCCCGCGCCCTCCGGGGAACTGCTGGTACGGGTCTGGCCCGAGCGCACCCCGGCGGTGGACGAGGAGCAGGTGCTGGCTGTCGTCCGGGCGTCCTGCCCGGTCCACCTGACCTGCCGGGTGGAGGTCCTGTCCGGGCCGCCTGGTCCGTCCGGTCCACCTGGTTCACCTGGTTCATCCGGTCCACTCGGTCCACTCGGTGCGGAAGAGAGCTGAGCAATGCGTACGTGTCCCGAGTGCGGAGTGGCCAACGAGGACGGGGACGACTTCTGCGGTAACTGCGGTGCCTACCTCGGCTGGTCGGGGGCGGCTGCCGCCACCTCCGCGGCTCCCGGCTCTGCCGCCACGCCGCCTGCTGCCGCCGCTCCGCCCGCCGCCGCCCCGCCTGCTGCCGCTGCTGCGCCCGCTGCTCCGCCCGCCGGCGCGGCGCGCGAGGAACCGCCCGTGCGGCCGTCCGCGGCGCCCGTCGAACCGCCTGCCGCCCGGCCCGCCGAGCCGGCGAGGCCGCCCGCCGCCGCGCCCGCTGCTACACCCGCACCCGCCTCCGAGGTGCCGCCGGTCCGCCCCGGTGCGGTGCCGCCGCAGCCCACGGCCGCCCGGCAGCCGGCGGCGGCGGACCCGGTGGCGGTGCAGCCCGCCAAGCCGGTCGCGCCCCGCCCGACCGTCCGCCCGGCCGCGGCCGACGAGGCCCAGGTCGGCCCACCCTGCCCCCGGTGCGGCACGCCCAACCGGCCCGACCGGAAGTTCTGCCGGCGGTGCGCGGAACCGCTGACCCCCACCGAACTCGTGGCGGCCCTGCCGTGGTGGCGCACCCGCTGGCCGTTCCGGCGCCGCGTGCGCATCGGCGGCTCCGGCCGCACCCTGCGCCGGATGATCGCGCTGCTCGTGCTGGCGGCGCTGGTGGTCGCGGGGGTGCTGTTCTACCCGGCGGGGCGGAACATCTACGAGGACGTGCTGGACAAGCTCCGCGACGCCTCGGCGATCTCCCCCACGGGGGCGGCGGCGAGCGCGGAGGTCGAGGGCCATCCCGCGAAGCTGACCGTCGACGGGCTGAGCAACACCTACTGGGGGGCGCCGAACGTCGGGGACTCGATCAGCTTCCCCTTCGCCCGCCCGTTCCGGCTGGTGGACGTCATCATCCACACCGGCTCCTCCACCGAGCCGCAGCAGTTCCAGCAGCAGGCCAGGCCCACCGCCCTGGACCTGCGGATGACGACCTCGGACGGCAAGGTGCACGAGCAGAAGGTGACGCTGAACGACAAGCCGGGCCCGCAGACGGTGCTGACCGGCGTCAGCGACGTCGTGAAGGTGACGATGGTCGTCCGCGCCGCCGCCGGGACGGGGCCCGGAATCCCCATCGCGCTGGCCGAGGTGGAGTTCTTCAAACGCTGAGGGCAGGCTGCGGAGGTGGGCCCGGGCGGCGGCGTGGGAGGCTACCCGGGTACCGCCGCAGCCCGCGCCCAGGAGCACCGCCATGCACCGACCCCCCGCCTTCCGTCTCGACGCCACCGCCTCCGGGCACCCGGCGGGGATCCTCGACGCCGCCGAGCGGGCCGAACGCCGGGGCATGGACCGCCTGGTGGTCGCCGAAACCGCGTACGACCCGTTCCTCCAGCTGGCCCGCGCCGCCGACCGGACCGAGCGGATCGAGCTGGCCACCGGCATCGCGGTGGCCTTCGCCCGCACCCCGATGACGCTCGCCTACCAGGCCTGGGGGCTGCACGCGGCCTCCGGCGGACGGGCCGTCATCGGGCTGGGCTCGCAGGTCAAGCCGCACATCGAGAAGCGTTTCGGGATGCCCTGGGACCGGCCGGCCGCGCGGATGCGCGAGTACGTGCACGCGGTGCGGGCGATCTGGCACAGCTGGCAGACCGGCGAACGGCTGCGCTTCCGGGGCGAGTTCTACACCCACACGATGATGACGCCGGTCTTCTCGCCCGACCCCGTCCCCGCCGGGGTGCCGAGGATCCTGTTGGCCGGCGTCGGGCCGCTGATGACCCGTACGGCCGGGGCGGTGGCCGACGGGTTCCTCAGTCACCCGTTCTCGTCGCCCGCCTACCTGGCCGAGCAGGTGCTGCCCGGTCTGACCGGGGCCCGGGCGCAGGCCGAGGCCGAGGGCGCCCCGTGGACGGCGCGGCCGTTCGAGGTCGCCGGCAGCGTGCTGACCGCCACCGGCCGGACGGAGGAGGAACTGGCGGCCAACCGGGCCGGGGTGCGGGAGCGGCTGGCGTTCTACGCCTCCACCCCGGCCTACCGTCCGGTGCTGGCCCAGCACGGGTGGGAGGGGCTCCAGGAGGAACTGCACACCCACTCGGTGCGCGGCCGCTGGGCGGAGATGGCCGCACTGATCGACGACGAGGTGTTCGACACCTTCGCGGTGTCCGGTCCGGTCGAGGACGTCGCCCGCGAGCTGACCCGCCGGTACGCGGGCCTCGTCGACCGGCTGTCCGTCAGCCTGCCGGAGGAGGCGGACCCGGAGCTGGGCCTCGACGTCCTGGCGGCCGTCCGCGCCCTCGGCTGACCCCCGCCGTACCCCTCGTCGGACCTCCGCCCGGCCCCGCCGGGCCTCTCGCCGTACCCTCGCCAGCCCCCGCTCCCCGACCGGAAACAGCCGCCGACCGAACGCGGTGGGCGGCCGATCGGGCAGGAGACGGCCAAGACCGGGCACATTCGGGCAACGGGTTCCCGGTGACGACGGCGGGCGGCAGGATCGCGCTGGCAGACCGTGACGGGCCGCCGACTTCACCCACCCAACGGTCTGTCATGTCTTGGCCACCGTCGACGACCGTGGGGGTGCCCGCTTGTCCGTGCCAGACGACCATCCTGCCGTTGACTGCCTCGCCGAGTTCGGGGCGTCCGACGACCTCGCCGACTTCGACGAGTTCCTGCGCGTCTGCGCCGAACTGACCGGCTTCGACGAGCCCGAGCTGCGCGCCACCGGCATGGCGCACGAGCACCACCGCACCGCCCTGGCCCACCGGGTCCGCGACGACCACGCCCTGGTCCACCTCTGGTACGTCGGCGCCTGGCCGGGCGAGACCCCCAGCTCCGCCCGCGCCTACGACCAGGGCCTGGCCTGGCGGACCTTCCGCGCCGACCCGCCCGGCGCCGCCGCCCCCGGCCACGGCAGCTGGGCCGAGGCACCCCGAGGGGGCGAGGAACGGTGACCGCCCGCTGGGACGTCGTCGTGGTCGGTGCCGGCTTCGCCGGAACGCTGGTCGCCCACCGCCTCGGCGTGCAGGGCCGGCGGGTCCTCGTCCTCGAAGCCGGCCGGGCCGCGCCCTCCGGGCCCGAGACCGCCGCCGCCTTCCGCGCGGCCGGCGGCGGCCCGCCCACCTCGCCCTACCCGCACCACCCCGACGCTCCGTCCCTCGACGTCACCGACCTCACCGGGCTCCCCGGCGGCGGCTTCACCGCCACCGGACACCTCCGGCAGGACGGCCCGCTGCCCTACGCCAGCGGCTACCTGCGCGCCAACGGCGGCACCGGACTGCTCTGGACCGGCCTCACCCCGCGCATGCACCCCGAGGACTTCCGCACCGGCGACCTCGGCCGAGGCCGCAACTGGCCGATCGGCTACCACGACCTGGAGCCGTACTACCGCGCCGCCGAACACGAACTCGGCGTCGCCGCCGACGCCGGGGAGCAGCGCCGCGCCGTCGGACTGCCGATCCCGGACGACTACGCCTTCCCCATGCGGGCCATCCCGGCCAGCCACCTCGACCGCCGGCTCGCCCACGCCCTCGACGGCCGGACCGTCCGCGACCCCGCCATGTCCGGCCCCGCCCGGCTCGCCGTCACCGGCACCCCGCACGCCCGCAACGGCCTGCCCACCCGGCCCGGCGACAGCTTCGGCCCGCCCTGCGCGGGCAGCGCCAGCTGCGTCCCGGTCTGCCCGACCGGCGCCAAGTACACGCCGCTGCGCACCCAGGCCCGCTGGGCGCCCTGCGTCGAACTGCGCACCGGGGCCGTGGTGGCCAGGGTGCTCGCCGACTCGGTGACCGGGCGCGCCACCGGGGTGGAGTACCTGGCCGGCGGCGCGGCCCACCGGGTGGACGCGGACCTGGTCGTCCTCGCCGCGCACGCCGTCGAGAACGCCCGGCTGCTGCTCCTGTCCGGCCTGGCCAACCGCAGCGACCAGGTGGGCCGCAACCTGATGGACCACCCGGCGCTGCTCACCTGGGGGCTCATGCCCGGCCAGGTCGGCCCCTACCGGGGGCCCGGCTCCACCAGCGGCCTGGAGGCCTTCCGCTTCGGCCCGGCCCGCGCCCGCCGGGCCCCGTTCCGGATCGAGATCGGCAACTGGGGCTGGTCCTGGGCCGGTGGCTCCCCCGAGGCCGAGACGGCCGCACTGCTGGCCGCCGGGCTGCGCGGCAAGGAGCTGCGGGCACGCCTCGGGGACCGGCTCGGCCGTCAGTTCTCGCTCCAGTTCGAGCTGGAGCAGCCCGCCGACCCGGCCAACCGGGTCACCCTCGACCCGGACCGGCGCGATCCGCTCGGCCTCCCCGGCCCGGCCGTCCGCTACGACCTCGACGAGTACGTCCGCGCGGGCATGGTCTCGGCCCGGGCCGTCTCCGACCAGCTGTTCGCCCTGCTCGGCGCCGAGGACCACACCGCCTACCCGGCCGGTCCGCAGTGGCCGGGCCGCCTCGAACACCTGGGAACCGCCTACGGGTACCGGGGCGCGGGCCACGCCGGCGGCACCCACGTCATGGGCGACTCGCCCGCCACCTCCGTCGTCGACCACTGGCAGCGCTGCTGGGACCACCCCAACCTGTACGCCGTCGGGTGCGGTTCGATGCCCTCGCTCGGCACCTCCAACCCCTCGCTCACCATGGCCGCCCTCGCCCTGCGCAGCGCCGACCGGATCCACCAGGACCTGCTGGACCTGCACCACCCGGTGTCCGTCGCCGGTACCCCTTCGTCCGTCGCTCCTTCGCCCGCCACCCGTTCGCCCGCCCTTCCGGAGACACCATGACCGGCCTGCCGCTCCCGCCCGTACCGGAGCCGTACCACCTGCCCTTCCACTACGGCGCGCTGCACAACATCGGCGTCGACTACCTGGTCGAGCCCGAGCGGGCGCGCGAACTGCTCGGCAAGCGCCACCCCGGCCTGACCGCCGCCGTGTTCGACGGCGGGGCCTGCGTGTCCCTCAACTACCAGCTGTACTTCGCCCAGTACCCGAACGGCGGTGGCATCACCGAGGAGCTGGAGATCAACCTGGTCGCCCACCCGGTGTTCGCCGGGGACCGCCTCCCGGTCCTCAACTACGGCCAGTACGCCCGGGGTTACGACCAGACCAAGCTGCTCGGCATCGCCCGCCTGCACGTCCTGTGCGACAACCCGCTCGCCATCGACGCCGGGCGCCGCCTGTACGCCGAGCCCAAGCACCCCGGCTGGTTCGAGACCGCGCTGCCCTCGCTCAACGCCCCCGCCGTGCGCGAGCGCTGGTCCGTCTCCTGCCGCCGGGCCACCCTCGGGGAGGACGGGCTGCGCCGCCACGACGAGCAACTCCTCGCCCTCGACGTGAACCTGATCGGCCTCACCGCCGAATCCGTCAACAACACCCCGATCACCGGCTACGGCACCGATGACGAGGGCAAGCTGCTCGCCGGCCCGCTCAACGTCTACCACCCCTACCGCTACTACGCCCTGGACGACCGCACCGCCGACCGTGTCCGGCTCGACCTCGGCAACCCCGCGGAGGAGTCCGCCCGCGACCTCGCCCACCTGATCGCCGACGCCCCGGCCGCCGGGGTCTGGACCTACCAGTCCCCGCCGGTCGCCGCCCACAACCGCGCCTACTACGTCCGGTGACGCCCATCAGTCGAGGGCGGGTTACGGTCAGGGTCGACACCACCTGAGTGGGCGGGCGGCGGACCGTGGACGCCGTTCTCGTGTGCACCCCTGACCGCTCCTCCGCAGCCGGGGGTGTGCGCGTGAGTGTCCACTGACAAGGGTAGCCTTACCCATTGCGCAGGTGATCGGCAGTGGGGAGGGACCCTTGTTGGAATTCCGGCTGCTCGGACCGGTGGAAGTCCGGTGCAACGGGCAGTTTGTCGAGATCGGGCCACCGAAACGCCGGACCTTGCTGGCGATGCTCCTCCTCGCCAACGACGCGCTGGTCACGAACGACCGCCTCACCGACGCCCTGTGGGGCGAGCAGCCGCCCAGACACGCCAAGACCGTGATCCAGGGGCACGTCTCCCAACTCCGCCGGCTGCTGCACCCCGTGGGCCCGGTCACCATCGCCACCGCCTGTGACGGCTACCTCCTCCAGGCGCCGTCCGGCCACATCGACGGCGAGCGGTTCCGCGCCGCCGTCGCCGAAGCGCGCACCGGCGACGGCGCACCGGCCGGGATCCCGGCGCTGCGCAAGGCCCTCGCGCTCTGGCGCGGCCCGGCGCTCGCCGGACTCTGCGGCACACCCCCGGTCGTCGCCGCAGCAGCGGAACTGGAGGAGGCGCGGCTCGGCGCGGTGGAGGAGCTCGGCCAGGCGCTGACCGCGGGCCGGCGCGCCGAAGAGGCCGTCGCGGTGCTGCGCGGCCCGGCGGACCGGCATCCGCTGCGCGAATCCCTGGTGGCGCTCCTGCTCGACGCCCTGCTGGCGACGAACCGGCAGGCCGAGGCCATCGAGCTCTACCACCGGACGGCCCGACTGCTCGGTGACGAACTGGGCGTCGACCCGGGCCCCGCGATGGTCGAGGCCTACGACCGGATCCTCAGCCCGCCACGCGCCGCACGCCGACGGGAGGACACGCACCGGCCCGGGGACCCCCACGGGCAGCAGGCCGCGCACCGCCAGGCCGACGCGCACCGCGGCGCGGGACATGCGGGACAGCCGGGCGCGAACGACCTGCGGCGACCGCTCCTGCTGCCCCGCCGACCGGCCGGCTTCACCGGGCGCAAGCGTGAACTCGCCGCCCTCGACGCGGCCGTGCGGCACACCGCACACGACTCGCCCATCTGCCTGGTCACCGGGCCGGCCGGGATCGGCAAGAGCGCGCTGGTGGCCCACTGGGCCCAACAGGCCGCGGCGGACTTCCCGGACGGCGTGCTCTTCGCCCGGCTCGGCGGCTTCATCGACACCGCCCCGATCGCCGACCCCGCCTTCGTCATCCGGGACTTCCTCGGCGCGCTCGGCATCCAGCCCGACGACATCCCGCAGAACACCGCCGCAGCCGAGGCGCTCTACCGCTCGCTGCTCCGCAACCGCCGCCTCCTGGTCATCCTCGACGACGCGCTGAGCTACGACCAGGTCCGCCCGCTGCTCCCCGGCGCCCACGGCTGCGCCACCGTCGTCACCAGCCGCAACCGGCTGGAGAGCCTGGTCGCCGGCGACTGCGCCCGCCCCCTGCTGCTGGACCGGCTCGGGCCGGGGGAGGGCGAGGCACTGTTCGCCCGCATCCTCGGCCCGGACCGGGTCGGAGCGGAACCGGGCGCCGCCGGGCGCCTGGTGCGGCTGTGCGACGGGCTGCCGCTGGCCCTGCGACTGGCGGCGGCCCGGCTGGCGGTGCGACCCGAGCGCTCGCTCGGCGACGCGGTCGAGGAACTCCGCGACGGGCAGCGGCGGATCTCCTTCCTCGCGGTGGACGGCATCGACTTCGCCTCCGTCCTGCGCGTCAGCGTGGACCACCTCCCGCCGGACGCGGTCGCCGTCCTCCGGCTGCTGGCCCACCACTTCGGCCCCGACATCGACGTGGCGGCGGTCGCCGCGCTGGCGGACGACAGCCCGGCCGGCAGCCGCGCGGTGCTGGAACGCCTCGTCGCCGCCAACCTGGTGGAGGAGCGGGGGCACGACCGCTACGCCCTGCACGGACTCATCCGGCTGTTCGCCCGCTCGCTCGGCCCCGCCCCCGGGGGCGACCGCCTCCTTCCGCTCCTCGACCACTACCTGTACGCCGCCCTGGCCGCCGCGAGCGCGGCGGTGGCGGGCAGCCAACCCTGCTGCCGGCTCCCGGAGGACTTCCGGACGCCGGTGTCGACGCCCGTCTTCGCCGACCGGGAGGAGGCCATGGCCTGGTACGCCAGGGAACGGCGCAACCTCGTCGCCGCCACCGCGGCGGCCGCCGCCGGCCGGCACCACCACCGGGCGTGGCGACTCGCCCTGCTGCTGTGGCCCCTGGTCGTCCAGCAGCCCGGAGCCGACTGGGAGGCTCCGCTCGGCCACGCCCTCGGCTCCGCCGTCGAACTGGCCGAGGCCGACGCGGAATCCCGCGTCAGGAGCCTGCTCGGCTGGGTCCTCGGGCAGAACGGCCGGTACGAGGAGGCCTTGCCGCACCTGCTGCGCGCGCCCGACCTGGCCCGGCGCGCCGACGACACCGAGGGTGAGGCGATCGCCACCGCCAACCTGGCCCAGGCCCGGGAGGCGCTCGGCGACACGAACCTGGCCGGCCTCGGCTACGAGCGGGCCGCACAGCTCGCCCGCAGGGCCGGCAGCCCGCAGACCGAGATGCTCACGACCTACTACCTGGCCCGGTACCACCTGCTGAACGAGCGCCCGGCGAAGGCGCTCACCCTCGCGCGGTGCGCGCTCGACCTCGCCCCGGAGGACCAGGTCGTGGCGCGCCGCGCGATGCTCCTGGACATCTGCGGGAGGGCCCTGTCCACCCTGGACCGCAACGGCGAGGCGTGGCACCACTTCGACCGCGCGGGCCGCCTCGCGGAACAGGACGGCTTCACCGCCGACGCCGCCGACTACTACGCGCGCGCCGCAGCGGTACGGACCTGCGGGAACGGGTAGCGGCTGCCGGCCGCGGTGCCCGGCTGGACACCGCGGCCGGGTGCCGCCGTCAGGCCCCAGACGCCGGGCCGCAGACGCTGGCCCCAGGCGCCGGCTCACCCGGGAACGGGCGGCCCGCCCGGCCCCGTGAGCGCGGCCGGTACCCGATCGGCGGGCGGGGCCTGCCCGGCGGGCGTGGCATCCGGCGCGCGGGCCCAGCGTCCGGCGAGCACGGTGCCGACCACCAGCTGGAGCTGGTGATACGCCATCAACGGCAGGACCAGCAGCCCGGCCTGGGGCCCGAAGAGCACGGTGGCCATCGGCAGGCCGCTTGCCAGGCTCTTCTGCGAGCCGCACAGCACCGCCGCGATGGTGGCCGGCCGGTCGAGCCCCAGCAGTCGTGCACCGAGCCCGGTGACCGCGAGCGCGGCGGCCAGCAGGGCGAGCAGCACCGCGAGCAGACCGAGCAGGGCGCCCGGGGTGGCCAGGCCCCAGCTGCCCTGGGCCGTCGCCGCGCTGAACGCGGTGTAGACGACGAGCAGGATCGAGCCCCGGTCCACCGGCGTCAGCACCCGTCTGTGCCGGGTGAGGAAGGCGCCGATCCACGGCCGCAGCACCTGCCCGAGCAGGAACGGCGCGAGCAACTGGGCCCCGATCCGCAGCAGCCCCTCGGCCGACAGCGCGGTGTGCACGTCCAGGAGCCAGGCCGCCAGCAGCGGCGTCAGCAGCAGCCCGGCCAGGCTGGAGTACGTCCCGGCGCAGATCGCCGCCGGGACGTCGCCCCCGGCGGCGCCGGTCAGCGCCACCGAGGACTGCACCGTCGACGGGAGCAGGCAGAGGAACAGCACCCCGGTCTGCAACTGCCCGCTGAGCGGGACGGGGGTGAGCAGCGCGGTGGCCGCCCCGAGCAGCGGGAAGAGGCCGAAGGTGGCGGCGAGCACCAGCCCGTGCAGCCGCAGGTGGCGCAGCCCGGCCAGCGTCTCGCGGGCGGAGAGCCGGGCGCCGTAGAGGAAGAACAGCAGCGCCACCGCCAGGTTGCAGGCCACTGCCGCCACCCGCGCCGAGCCCCCGGTGGCCGGAAACAGGGCGGCCAGGCCGACCGCCCCGGCGAGCGCGGCCAGGTACGGGTCGAGCCGGCGCGGCCACAGCCCGCGCCACCGGCCCCGGCGGGCGGTGTCGTCGGTCATCGGCCACCCCCGATCGCCGCCCCGCCCGGGCCGGACCCGAGCAGGCCGCCCACCAGGGACCCGGCGCCGTCGTGGTCGCTGCCCGCCGAGCCGCTGCCGTTCTGGACGTTGGCGGTGCGATCGATCTCCACCCAGGAGTCGGCGTTGGAGTTGTCGACGAGCGTGATCAGCCCCCCGCCCGCCGCCGCAGGCGCCGCCGCGCCGGCGAGCAGGCCGCACGCCCCGGCCAGCCCCAGCGCGGTGGCCCGCAGGACGGCGGCCGCCGGGGGCGGGGCGGGACCGCGCAGCCCGGCCATCACGCCGTCACCCCCGCGAACGGGCGGGAGCGCGCGATGTTCCGCTCCAGCAGTTCGGTGGACTCCCGCACGCCGATCTGCCGGCTCTCCCCGGCGTCGGCCGGCAGCCGCCCGTCGGCCACCTTCAGCCCGGCCAGCGCCTCGTCCATCGCCCGGTGGGCCGCGAACAGGCAGGGCGTGCTGTAGATGGCGACGTCCACCCCCAGCTCGGTCAGCTCGGAGAGCGACAGCCGGGGGGACTTGCCGCCGGCGATCTGGTTGAACAGCAGCGGCTTGTCGCCGACGACCCCCCGGATCCGCCGGATCCAGTCCTCGCTGCGCACCCCGTCGACCAGCACCACGTCGGCGTCGGTGGCGGCGAGGGCCCGGGCGCGGCGCAGGATGTCCTCCTCCTCGGTGGCGTCGGTGCGGGCGACCACCAGGAGGTCCGTCCGGTTGGCGAGGACGAGGTCCAGCTTCTCCAGGTACTCCTCCAGCGGGAGGACCTGTTTGCCGTCGGCGTGGCCGCAGCGGCGCGGCCGTTTCTGGTCCTCCAGGATGACGCCGGAAGCGCCGATGCGTTCGAGCCTGCGCACGACGTGGCAGGCGACCTCGGGATCGACGTAGCCGTCGTCGATGTCGACCAGGAGATGGTGCCGGGGGAAGGCGCCGCGCAACCGTTCGACGAAGCCGACCATGTCCGGCCAGGCGATGAATCCGATGTCGGGCAGGCCGTAGTAGGAGGCGGCGAAGCCGAATCCGGAGACGAACATGCCGTTGTAGTGCTCGGCCGCGATGGAGGCCGAGTACATGTCGTAGACGCCGATGAGGGGCGTGGCTCCCGGGCTCGCGATCTCCTCGCGGAGCCGCTGCCCGTGGCCCGACGCCGTGGTTCCGTGGAACATGGCCTTCTCCTCACTCGCGGTGGCTTTGCCTGAACTTGGTCTTCCCTAGACCAAACTGAGGTGCCATCACTATGTGGCCTTTAACGTTCCGTGGGCAAATCTTTAAGAGAGATTCACTCATTCGAGTGAGGCGCGGAATTGAATATATGTCAGACATATGAAAAGGGCGGTGGCGTGGAAGATCCACGCCACCGCCCTGATCCGGTCGGCCCGGTCGCCGGAGAATCCCGCGACCTCGGCGATGAGCACGTAGCCGTAGCCGTGGCGGGGGGAGTTGCGGGCGCGCGTCGGCGCGCCGGTGCGTCAGGACGCCGGAACGGGGCGGACGGCGCGGCGCTCGCGCAGCGTCCGGAGCACCCGGCGGGTCGCCCGGGTGGCGACCGGCGGCAGCAGGTCCAGCGCCAGCCGGCGCGAGGTGGACTGCTGGACGGGGGCCTTGACCTGGTAGTTGAGCCGCAGCACCGGCTCCCCGGCGATGGTGTCGTCGTCCACCGTGTAGCCCTCGGCCCGCCAGTCGCGGGCGAGCAGGACCTGCCGGACCGCCGCGGCGTCGCCCCAGGTGCCGTAGAACTTCATCGGGGTGAGCAGCACCGGCCGCAGGCCGCCGGTGAAGACCGCCTCCCAGACCGCCGCCGACACGCCGGGGGTGTGCTCCGAGCGGTAGTCGTCCAGCGCCACGACGCCGTTGTCGGCGAGCGCCGCCCTGGTCACCGCGATGTCCCCGGCGACGTGCTCGTACAGGTGGGAGGCGTCGACGTGGACGAACCGGCAGCTCCCGGCCGGGATCCGGCCGTCGGCCAGCACCGAGGTGGGCGCCTGCACGATCTCCGGCAACTCGCCGTGGAAGGCGAGGTAGTTGGCCTCGAAGGCGCTCCGGGTGAGGGTCTTGCGGTAGGACATCGCCATCTCGGCGGCGTTGTCCGCGTCGCCCGCCTCGGAGTCGAACAGGTCGCAGACGGTCAGCCGTTCGCCGGTCTGGAGGTGGTCGCCGAGCAGGACGGCGCTGCGGCCGAGGTAGCTGCCGAGTTCGAGGATGTCGCCGGTGGCGCCCGCCGTGGTCTGGGCCGCCAGCAGGTGGCCGAAGGCCGCCCGGTCGAGACGGAAGAACCAGCCGGGGATGTCGTCCCGGGTCAGTGGCGCGGGGCGGGTGGCTGTGGTCTCGGCGGTGGGCACGGCGGCCTCCAGGAGGGCGGGCGGGGCGCGGTGGCGGGTTCACGCCGCGGAGGGGATGCCGTGGACGTGAGGCCGATCATCATAGCGACGCGGAGGCCGACCGGGAGCCGGTTCGCAACGGTGCGATTTCGCGCGTTCGCGCTGCTGTGCGAACGCGCGCGCCGGGTCGCGTCCCCGGCCTCACGGGTCAGTGCGCCTGGCCGTCCAGCTCGGTGATGGTCTCCGTCAGCCAGGCCCGCTCGGCCGCCGTGGATGCCCGGGCGACCAGCAGCATGCCGCGCCGGAAGGGGTTCGGCTCCAGCTCGGCGGTGACCGCGCGGCCCTCGCCGTCGTGGAAGAAGCTGCTCGGCTCGTCCAGGAACGCCAGCCGGCGCCGGAGCACGGTGGCCTGCGCGGGCGGGTCGGCCAGGTGGTGCAGGAAGGCGGCGTGCGCGAAGAAGCGGATCTGGTCCGTGATCTCGGCCTGCTCCGGGTCGGCCAGCCGGCGCCGCAGCTCGGCCCGGCCCTCCTCGGTGAGCTCCAGCGTCTGGCGCGGTGCGGCCCCGGTGCCCGGTTCGGCGCGGCGGCGCAGCAGTCCGGCCTTCTCCAGCCTGGCGATGGCGGGGTAGAGCGCGCCGTCGCTGACCGGTCGGACGTGGCCGGTGAGGCCGGTGATCCGGGACTTGAGCTGGTAGCCGTGCAGCGGCTGGTCGTACAGGAAGCCGAGGATCGCGAGGGTCAGCACGGTCGAAGCCCTTTCGTCGGAGTGCGCCCTGTGGCGCGCCCCATGTTACCTCTTGTCGATGTGCCTCGATACGAGGTATCTCTATTCGAGGTGAGCCACCGACAGGCGGTGGCGGAACGGGGAGGAAGCATGCACGGGCGTCCGTCGCGACGACTGGCCGCACTGGCCGGACCGGTCTACGTCGAACTGCTGTCCAACGTGATCGCCTCGGTGATCGGCACCTTCTGGGTGGCGGGCCTCGGCGGGGCGGCCGTCGCCGCCGTCACCCTGGCCGGCACCGTGGAGAACCTGCTGCTCGGGCTCGTCCTGGTGGTCGGCTCCGGCACCAGCGTGCGGCTCTCCCGCGCGCTCGGCGCCGGCGACCGGGACGACGCCGCCCGCACCACCCGCGCGGCCTGGCGGCTCTGCGCGGTGGGCAGCCTCGCGCTCGCAGTCCCCGGCTTCCTGCTGCGCGACCGCCTGGCCGGCGCTTTCCTGGACGGCGCCGCCGCCGCCCTCGCCGCCGACTACTTCACCGTCGCCTTCCCGGCGTTCGCCCTGTTCTCCGGCCAGCGCGTCGCCGACGAACTGTTCAAGGGCGCGGGCGACACCCGCACCCCGATGCGGATGGCCCTGCTGTCGAACGCGCTGCTGCTCGCCCTCGACCCGCTGCTCGTCCTCGGCGCCGGCCCGGTGCCCGCGCTCGGGGTGACGGGCGCCGCGCTGGCCCTGGCCGGCTCGCGGGCGGTCGCCCTCGCCGTCACCCTGCGGTTGCGGCCGCGGCTGCCCGCACCCCCCGGGGGAACCGGCGCGGCGGCTGGCCGGATCGTCCGCGCGGGAGCGCCGTTCGGCCTGGACTTCACCGCCCGGATGGCCGTCGGCACGGCCCAACTCGCCCTGGTCGCAGGCTTCGGCGTCGCGGCGGTGGCCGGGTACGGCATCGGCTACCGGGCCTTGCTGGTCGTCACCATGGCGTTCTACGCGCTCCGGCAAGCCGCCGCGATCGAGGCCGCCCGCCTCTGCGGCGCGGGCCGTGCCACCGAGTTGGGCGTGCTGCACCGCGCCACCGGACGCCTCGCTGCGCTCCTCGGCGCCGTCGCGGCGGTGCTGTCCGCGACGCTCGCCGCCCCGCTGACCGCGCTGTTCACCGACGACCCGGCGGTGGCCGGGCAGTCCGTCGGCTTCCTGCGGATGGCGGCGTTATACCTGCTCCCGTATGCGCTGGTGGTCGCCCTCGGCGGGGTGCACCAGGCGGTGGGCGCCGGTCGGCCGCTGGTGCTCTCCGTGCTGCTCGGACTGGGCGCCCAACTCGCCGCCTCCGCGGCCCTGTCGGGGCCGCTCGGGGTGACCGGGGTGTGGGTGGGGCCGGCGGTGGGCGCGGCCGTGCAGCTCGGTCTGCTGCCGCTCCTGGCCCGGCGCCGGGCCAGGCGGCCCGCGCCGTTGGCGGACCAGGGCGACCGGGCCCTGGAGCCGGTCGGATGATCGCCTCCGGTCGCCCGACTGTGCCACAGTGGAGCCCATGGGGCCGACACTCGACGGGCGGCCGCTGCCGTCCCCGCACGCGGACGAACGCGCCATGCTGGAAGGCTGGTTGGAGTTCCACCGGGCGACTCTCGTGCAGAAGGTCGCCGGGCTCGACGACCAGCAGGTCCGGCTGGCGGCCGTCCCGCCGTCGACGATGACGCTGCTCGGCCTGGTCCAGCACCTCGCCGAGGTCGAACGCACCTGGTACCAGCGGGTGCTGGCCGGCCGGGAGGCGCCGCCGCTGTACGGCGCGGACGGCGAGGGCGGCTACGCGCTCACCCCGGAGCGGGGGATGCCCGAGGCGCTGGCCGACTGGCGGGCGGAGGTCGAGCAGGGCCGCGAACTGACCGCCGCGGCGGCGCTGGAGGACACCGGACGCCTCTCCGAGCGGGCGGCGGCCGTGTTCGGCTCGGAGACCGTCTCGCTGCGCTGGATCCTGGTGCACCTGATCGAGGAGTACGCCCGCCACAACGGCCACGCGGACCTGCTCCGGGAGAGCATCGACGGCCTCACGGGCGTGTGACGGCTCCCTGGGGGAGGGCCCCGGGAGCCGGACCGAGGTGGGCGTCCAGGGCGGCGCGCAGCAGCGGTTCGACGTCCTCGCCGCCGGTGATGAGCCGCAGGCTGCCCCAGGCGCGCAGTTGGGCCAGGCCGTGCAGGTTCGCCCACAGTGCGGCGGCCGCCGGTCCGGGATCGGTGGACTCCGGGCGGGCCTCGCCGACCAGGCGGGCGACGGTGTGGAACATCGGCAGGGTGGTCTGCCGCAGCTCGGCTCCGCTGCCCTCCAGCAGGTCGTGACGGAACATCAGCTCGAACATGCCGGGGTTGGCCGCCGCGAAGCCGAGGTAGGCGCGGGCGAGCGCGTCGAGCCGGGTGCGGGGGGCCGCGCCGGTGGTGGCGGCCAGCGCGTCGGCGCCGGCCAGGGTGTCGGTGAGCCTGCCGAACCCGTGTCGCGCGATGGCGGCGAGCAGTTCGCGGTGGGTGGGGAAGTGGCGGCGGGGGGCTCCGTGCGAGACCCCCGCCTGCCGGGCGATCTCGCGCAGGCCGAGGGCGTGGACGCCCTCCCTGGTCACCAGTTCGACGCCGGCGGCCACCAGGCGCGCGCGCAGGTCCTTCTCCTGATCGGTCATGGGCCTTGTCTACCAGGCCGCTGTAGACAGTGTCTACTCGCCTCGGCGCGGGCGCTTCGGCCAGAATCGGAGGCATGGACGAAGGCGGAGAGGCGGCCTGCTGGCTGGACCGGGTGTGCCCGGAGTGCGGGCGCCTGCGCGAGCGGCCCGGGCCGCAACCGTGCGAGAACTGCGGGGCCGGGAGCACGGACGGCGAGGCGGGGGCCCGGCAGCCCGCAGCCGAGGCCGCGCCGGACCAGGGCGCCTGACCGCAGGTCCAGGACGGCTCGGCCCCGGCCCGGAACGGCTGAACGACGGCCCGGAACGCCTGAACCCCGGCCCGGAACGGCTGGGCCCCGGTGCGGCCGGGCGGGCCTGACCGGGGCCCCAGGCGTACGGCGGGTTCGGGCTGCTACTGCTGCGGCGGCTGGTCGCGGAACTGGTTCTTCGCCTGCTCCTGGGCGGCGTCCACCTGGCTGCTGTACTTGCCCTGGGTGCGCTCGTCGACGGCGTCCCCCGCCTTGTCGACGGCCCTGTCGGCCTGGTCCTCGTGGCCCTTCAACAGGCCCTTGAGCTTATCCAACATGGACATCTGGTCACGCTCCTGGAAGAGACGGCCCCACCCCTCCAGGATCACAGCCTCCGCCGCCGTCCGCATCCCGCGGCCGCGCGGCGGCCTTGGCAACGTGATGCCGGTCATGTCAAATCGGGAGTTCACGGACCGCCGGAAGGAGTCGCCTTGAAGCCACGAGCCCGCCGCCCGATCTCCCTGCCCCTCCGCCCGACCAGCCCGCTCGACCAGTCCACCCCGATACCGCACCAGCAGCGCCGGGACCAGCGCCCGCGCTCCGCCACAGTCCGGAGGGCGGGAGCAGCCCTGAACGGCGCCGCCCTGGCCGCCCCGCTGTTGCTGGCCAGGGAAGGCGGGGCGGACGTCCACACGGAC
>NZ_JBHVWW010000048.1:48351-50058 GCF_042882025.1 Kitasatospora sp. NPDC058243 | reverse complement strand
AAACCACCTCGATAAACCAGCCCACCCACCATAACAGCAGCAGAACCGCAACCCCCCTCCCCCGCTCCACCGGTTCCAGACCGCTGCCCGCCGCCCTGACCGTCGCCGCCCTGGCCGCCCCGCTGCTGCTGGCCGGGGCCGGCGGCGCGGCCGCCGACCCGGACCCGGCGCGCAGGGGCGAGAAGCTCGCCGCGCGCCTGGTCGAGGCCGCCGACGCCGAGAGCGCCCACGACACCCTGGCCGCGCTCCAGCGGATCGCCGACCGCAACGGCGGCACCCGGGTGGCCGGTTCGAAGGGGCACGACGAGTCCGCGCGCTACGTCTACGAGCAGGCCCGCCGGGCCGGGTTGAAGGTGTCCCGGCAGGAGTTCGAGTACACCTTCTTCGAGGCCCGCTCGGAGCGGCTGCAGGTGCTGTCCCCGCAGGCCGAGAGCATCCCGCTGATCGCCATGACGTACTCGCCCGGCGGCCCGGACGCGGGCCTGAACGCCGACCTGGCGGTCGCCCCGGTCAGCGCCGCGACCGGCTGCGCGCCCACCGACTACCCGGTCGGCGCGTTCACCGGTCGGATCGCGCTGATCCAGCGCGGCGGCTGCGGCTTCGCCGTCAAGCAGGCCGCGGCCGCGACGGCCGGCGCGGTGGGCGCGATCATCTACAACAACACCGAGGGCGACCTCAACGGCACCCTCGGGGACCCTGCGGCCGGCAGGATCCCCGTCGGCGGGATCACCCGGGCCGCCGGGGAGGCACTGGCCGCGAAGGCCGCCGCCGGCCAGGTGCGGCTGAACCTCGACATCCGTACCTTCATGGAGCCGCGCAAGACCTGGAACGTCATCGCCGAGACCAGGGGCGGCGACCCGGCCGACACCGTGATGGTCGGGGCGCACCTGGACTCCGTCCCGGCCGGGCCCGGCATCAACGACAACGGCTCCGGGGCGGCGGGCATCCTGGAGGTCGCGCGCAACCTGACCGTCCACCCGGTGAAGAACAAGGTCAGGTTCGCCTGGTGGTCCGCCGAGGAGTTCGGCCTCAAGGGCTCGGAGGCGTACGTGAAGTCGCTCTCCGAGGCGGACCGGAAGAAGATCAGGCTCTACCTCAACTTCGACATGATCGCCTCTCCCAACTACGCGCAGTTCGTCTACGACGGCTCGGGCAGCACCGGCGGCGGCGCCGGCCCCGAGGGCTCGGCGCAGATCGAGCGGGACCTCACCGGCTACCTGGACGGCCGGGGCCTGCCGCACGAGCCGACCGCCTTCAACGGCCGCTCCGACTACGGCCCGTTCATCGACGCGGGCATCCCGGCCGGCGGCACCGACACCGGCGCCGAGGTGGTCAAGTCGCCGGCGCAGGAGGAGCGTTACGGCGGCACGGCGGGCGTGGCCTTCGACGCCTGCTACCACAAGGCCTGCGACGGCTTGAAGAACATCGACATGGACGCCTTCGACGTCAACATCGACGTGATCGCCCATGCCGTCGGCACCTACGCCTGGGACCTCTCCTCACTGAACCGGCCCGTGCCGCCGCAGCACCCCGCCGGCCAGGCGGGTGGCGGCGGCGGTATGAGCGGGGGCCACGCCCACGAGGTGACGGCCTGAGGCCCGGGTGGGGCCGCCTCCCTCCCCCGGCGGCGGGGCCCCCCCCCCCCCCCCCCCGCCCCCCCCGGTTTCTTCCCCCCTCTGCCCCCCCCCCCCCCCGCACCCCCAGAAC
>NZ_JBHVWW010000048.1:28452-48341 GCF_042882025.1 Kitasatospora sp. NPDC058243 | reverse complement strand
GAAAGGGGGGGGGTGGTGGTGGGAGGAGGGGGGCCCACGCCCACGAGGCGACGTCTGGGGTCCCGGGGGGCCCCGTTTCCGTCTTGGGGGGGGGTCCCCCCCCGCCCCACCCGCCGGCTCCGCCGGGTTCGTCCGCCATTCGGCCCCTCCTCCCGCTCGCACCCCCGGACCTCGCCCCGGGCCTCGCCCCTGCCCGGCGAGGTTGCGAGCACCGTAGCCGAGGGCACTGACAATTCGGCCCCGGGCCGGGTACGGTGCCGCGCGGAGCGCATCCGCCGAGACCCGGTGGGTGCGTCGAACCCGGTCCTGACACCATGGGGCCGAGATCACGAGACCGTGACACCCTCGGAGGAGTCAGCAACATGAGCACGCACTACGACGTCGTCGTCCTCGGCGCCGGCCCCGGCGGCTACACCGCCGCCGTCCGCTCCGCTCAGCTCGGCCTGAAGACCGCCGTCATCGAGGCCAAGTACTGGGGCGGCGTCTGCCTGAACGTCGGCTGCATCCCCTCCAAGGCCCTGCTGCGCAACGCCGAGCTCGCCCACATCTTCACCAAGGAGGCCAAGACCTTCGGCATCAAGGTCGAAGGCAAGGTGACCTTCGACTTCGGCGAGGCCTTCCGCCGCAGCCGGTCGGTGGCCGACGGCCGGGTCAAGGGCGTCCACTACCTGATGAAGAAGAACGGCATCACCGAGTACGACGGCTGGGGCACCTTCGTCGACGACCACACCCTCCAGGTCGCGCTCAGCGGCGGCGGCTTCGACGTCGTCACCTTCGACCACTGCGTCATCGCCGCCGGTGCCACCACCCGGCTGCTGCCCGGCACCAGCCTGAGCGACCGGGTGGTCACCTACGAGGAACAGATCCTCACCGAGCAGCTGCCGGAGAGCATCATCATCGCGGGCGCCGGCGCGATCGGCGTCGAGTTCGCGTACGTGCTGCACAACTACGGCGTGAAGGTCACCATCGTCGAGTTCCTGGACCGCGTGGTGCCGCTGGAGGACGTCGAGGTCTCCACCGAACTGGCCAAGCAGTACCGCAAGCTCGGCATCGAGGTGCTCACCTCCACCCGGGTCGAGTCGATCGACGACAGCGACCCGAACGCCAAGGTCAAGGTCACCGTCACCAGGGACGGCCGGCAGCAGGTGCTGGAGGCCGACAAGGTGCTCCAGGCGATCGGCTTCGCGCCGCGCGTCAACGGCTACGGCCTGGAGAACGCCGGCGTCAAGCTGACCGACCGCGGCGCCATCGCGGTGGACGGCCGCGGCCGCACCAGCGCCGGGCACATCTTCGCGATCGGCGACGTGACGGCCAAGCTGATGCTCGCGCACGCCGCCGAGACGATGGCCGTGATCGCCGCCGAGACCATCGGCGGGGCGGAGACCATGGAGGTCGACTTCGCCATGATCCCGCGCGCCACCTACTGCCAGCCGCAGATCGCCTCCTTCGGCTACACCGAGGCGCAGGCCCGCGAGCTGGGCCACGACGTCAAGGTCGCCAAGTTCCCGTTCACCGCCAACGGCAAGGCGCACGGCCTCGGCCACCCGATCGGCTTCGTCAAGGTCATCAGCGACGCCAAGTACGGCGAGCTGCTCGGCGCCCACCTGATCGGCCCCGAGGTCACCGAGCTGCTGCCCGAGCTGACCCTGGCCCAGCAGTGGGACCTCACCGTCCACGAGGTCGCCCGCAACGTGCACGCCCACCCCACCCTCGGCGAGGCGGTCAAGGAGGCCATCCACGGCCTCGCCGGCCACATGATCAACATGTGACGCGCATCGCATGACGGCAGGGCCCGCCCGACCTCCCGGGCGGGCCCTGCCGCTTTCCGGCGGCCCCGGTCCTGGCTCCGGCGGCGGAGGCGGTCCCGGGCCCCGGGCCCCGGCTCCGACGGCGGATCAGGCCGACCCGTCCGGTGCCAGGGCGAGGTAGGTGAGCACCGCGCCGAGGGCGGACAGGGCGGCGAGGACCAGCCCGAGGACGTGCAGGGCGTCGGTGAACCCGGCGGCCAGGGCGGCCTGGTGCGCCGCGGCCACCCTGCCCTGGACGGCCTGCCCCGCGAGCTGCGCCGCCTCGTCGGCGGCGAGGCCGCTGCCGCCCAGGTGCGCGGCGGTCAGCGTGCTGAGCAGCGCGGCGGCCCCGGAGACGGCCACGGACTCCCCGGTGATCCGCATCGTGTTGAAGACGCCCGCGGCGGCCCCGGCGTGCTCGGCGGGGACGGTTCCGACGGCCGCGTCGTCCATCACCCCGAAGGCCAGCCCGACCCCGGCCCCGAACGGCAGCAGCGGCACCGCCAGCGCGAGCCACGACCCGTCGCCGCGCACCGTCACCAGCAGCAGGGAGCCCGCCGCGATCAGCGCGGAGGCCGCGGTCAGCACCGCCCGGACGGAGACGGCGGCGGCGAGGCGCCCGGCCACCAACGGCAGCAGGAGGACGGGCGCCGTCATCGGCAGCAGGAGCAGACCGCTGGTCAGGACGCTCCTGCCACCCACACCCTGGAGGTAGGCCGGGAGGTAGACCAGCAGCACGACGAACCCCAGGGTGACGGTGAACGGCTGGCACACCACGGTGAGGAACTCGGGCCTGCGGAACAGCCGGACGTCGACCATGGCGCGCCCGGCCCGGCGGACCTCCACTGCGGCGAACAGGACCAGCAGCAGCACCGCGCCCGCCAGCGGCAGCAGCGTGTCCGGCGCCGTCCAGCCGGCGGTGCCGGCCTGCACGAGCGCGTACGACAGCGCGGCGAGCCCGCCGGTGAAGCAGACCACCCCGGGCAGGTCGATCCCGGGGTGGTCCGGGTTGCGGGACTCCGGGGCCCGGGTGGCGCACAGCCACGCGGGCAGGGCCAGGACGGCGACGAGCAGGAAGACCGACCGCCAGCCGGCCGCCTCCACCAGCAGGCCGGCGGCCGGCGGCCCGATCGCCAGGCCGGTGCCGAAGGAGGTGCCGAGGATCCCGAAGGCGAGCCGTCGGCGCCGCCCGGAGGTGGACTGGGCCAGGACCGCCGCGCCCGCCGCCAGCACGGCGGCCGCCCCGCACCCCTGCACCGCCCGGGCGGCGTCGGCCACGGCCATCGACGGCGCGAGCGCCACCACCGCGGACAGCGCGCCGACCAGCGCGATCCCCGACAGCAGCACGCGCCGCCGGCCGATCCGGTCCGCGAGGCCGCCGGCCGCCAGCGGCAGCGCGGCGAAGGTGAGGTTGAAGGCGTTCAGCATCCACTGGGCGGCGCCCACCGAGGAGCCCAGCTGCGCGGTCATGCCGGGCAGCGCCACGGCGGCCCCGGTCACCGAGAACGGCAGCATCATGCTGGCGCAGCCGACCGCGGTGACGGTCGCCCAGTAACCGCCCGGACCACCGTCCGTACCCGGTGGGGGAGCGGCCGTGCCCGCCGGGTGCTCGGTCCGGGGCGGCGCGGCGCGGCGGGCGCCTTCGGGACGGGCGTCGCCGGGACGGGCGTCGTCGAGGCGGGGAGAAGCAGTCATGGCCCCGATCGTTCGCGGGCGCCGCCGCCGGATGAAGAGAGCCCCGTTCCCTGGGTGTGACAGGGCCACCCTCCGGCCCCCGCACCCCCGGCCGGGCGCCCCATACTGGAACGCATGGCCGAACCGATCACGCTCGCCGCCAGCCTCGGCGACTACCTGCGCACCCGGCGGGCGCTGGTGTCACCCGCGCAGGCGGGGCTGCCGCCGACCGGACGCCGCCGGGTGCCCGGCCTGCGGCGCGAGGAGGTCGCCGAACTGGTCGGCCTCAGCACCGACTACTACGTCCGGCTGGAACAGGGCCGCGCCGAGCGCCCGTCCGACGAGGTGCTCGACGCGCTCGGCCGCGCCCTGCGGCTCGGCCCCGCCGAGCGCGCCCACCTGTACGACCTGGCCCGCCCGCCCCGCCGCTCGGCGGCCAGGACGGCGGGCGCCGGACGGGACGGCGACGCCCTGCGCCCCGCCCTGCGGCGGGTCGTGGAGGCGATGCCGACCACCCCCGCGCTGATCATGAACGACCGCAACGACGTCCTGGCGTGGAACCGGCTGGCCGCCGCGCTGATCGCCGACTTCCCCGAACTCCCGCCGCGCGAACGCAACCTGGCCCGACGGATCTTTCTCGACCCGGGCGCGCCGGACGTCCACCTCGACTGGGAGGACGCCGCGCGCACCACCGTCGGCATCCTGCGGATGGCCTCCGGCCGGCACCCGCACGACCCCGAACTCGTGCGCCTGATCGGCGAACTGGCACTCGGCAGCGCCGACTTCCGCCGGCTGTGGGCCGGCCACCACGTGCACGAGAAGACCCACGGCCCCAAGCGCCTGCGGCACCCCGTGGTCGGCGACGTGACGCTCGACTACGAGACCTTCCAGGCGCCCGGCGCCGCGCGCCACCTCCTGGTCGTCTACACGGCCGCCCCCGGGAGCCCGGCTGAGGAGGCGCTCACCTTCCTCGGCGGCTTCACGGCCGCCGCCCCGGGCAGGTGAGCCGGGGCCGCCCGGTACCAGCAGCGCCTCCCGGCCGGGGTGCGGCGCTGCCCGGTGGTCCAGCAGGGCGGGGAGGGCGAGGGGCACGGGGGCGGGCGCGTGGACGGGACAATGACGGGCGTGACAGACGTGACGCTGAACCTCTGGCGCCGGCCCCTCGGCGCGGTGCCGGCCGAGGTGTGGGACCGGACCGACCTGACCGTGCTCATCCTCGCCGAGACCGGCCTGACCGAACTGCCGCCCGAGGTGGGCAGGTTGCGACGGCTTCGTACCCTCGACCTCGGACACAACCGGCTCACCGGCGTGCCCGCCGAACTGGGCGAGCTGACCGGGCTCGCCGACTTCCTCTACCTGCACGACAACGCGCTGACCGCGCTGCCGGCCGCGCTCGGCCGCCTCACCGCGCTGCGCTACCTCAACCTCGGCGACAATCGGATCACCGAACTCCCCTCCGCCATCGGCGAGATGACCGCCCTGGTCGAGCTGCGCGCCCAGCGCAACCGGCTCACCGCGCTGCCCGACCGCCTCGGCGAACTGACCGCCCTGCGTGAACTCTGGCTGTGCGGGAACGACTTGACCACCCTGCCGGACACCTTCGGCGGCCTCACCGCACTGCGCGAACTCGAACTGCGGGACAACGCGCTCGCCGAGGTCCCGCCGGTGCTCGCCGGGCTGCCGGTGCTGCGCCGGCTCGACCTGCGGGGCAACCGGATCACCGAACTGCCGCACTGGCTGGCCGAACTGCCCGCACTGGAGAAGCTGGACCTGCGGTGGAACGAGGCGCGCCCCTCGCCGCGGCTGCTCGCCGCGCTCGACGCGCGCGGCTGCGCCGTCCTGTTCTGAGCGGCCGCGGATAAAGATCACCACGGCGGTCGGTGCCCTGTTATCGTGGATCGCATGAAGCGCGCTGCACTCGCCACGACGACGCCGGAGAGAGTCCCGGTGCGCTGACTGCTGACCTAGTCCGAAGCCCCGGGGCGAGTGCCCCGGGGCTTCGCCGTTTCCGGACCACTCGCCCGCCGACCCGAGTGGAGACCACCCCATGCACGACCACCCCATGCACGACCGCGCCGCGCACGATCACCGCAAGCTCGGCCGCGAACTGGACCTGTTCGACACCGACCCGCTGATGGGCTCCGGCCTGCCTTACTGGCTGCCCGACGGCGCCGCGATCCGGCACACCCTGGAGGAGTTCATCCGCGAGCGCGAGCGGCGGGCCGGCTACCGCCACGTGTACTCGCCGGTGCTCGGCAAGCGCGAGCTGTACGAGATCTCCGGCCACTGGGCGCACTACCGCGAGGACATGTTCCCACCCATGGAACTGGGCTCGGAGGAGATGGTGCTCCGGCCGAGCCTGTGCCCGCACCACGCCCTGATCTACCGCTCCCGGCCCCACAGCTACCGGGAACTCCCTCTGCGCATGGCCGAGTTGGGCGGCATGTACCGCTCCGAACTGTCCGGCGTGCTGGGCGGGCTGACCAGGGTCCGGGCGATCCAGCTGAACGACGCGCACGTGTTCTGCACCCCGGAGCAGGCCGCCGACGAGGCCGTCGCAGCACTGGAGCTGATCCGCGCGGCACACCGCGCGCTCGGCATCGAACCGGTCCGCTACCGGCTCTCGCTGCCCGGCGCGGGCGGCAAGTACGTGGCGGATCCGGCCCTCTGGGAACGGGCCACCGCGCTGCTCACCGACGTGCTGGAACGCTCCGGCGTGCCGTTCGAGGCGGCAGAGGGCGAGGCCGCCTTCTACGGGCCGAAGATCGACGTGCAGATCGCCGACGGCGCCGGGCGCGAGTTCACCCTCTCCACCGTGCAGATCGACTTCCACCAGCCCGAGCGCTTCGGTCTGCACTACATCGGCCCGGACGGCGCGAAGCACCGGCCGGTGATGGTCCACCGCAGCGTGATCGGCAGCGTGGAGCGGGTGGTCGCCCACCTGATCGAGCTGTACGGAGGCGCGTTCCCGGCCTGGTTGGCCCCGGTACAGGTGGTGCTGCTGCCGGTCTCCGAGGGCGAACTGCCGCAGGCCGAGCGGTTCCGGCAGCGCTGCCTCGACCTCGGGCTGCGCGCCGAGGTCGCCGGGCCCGAGCACGGCAGCCTGGGCGCTCGGATCCGGGCGGCGCGCCTGGTGCCGTACCAGGCCGTGATCGGGGCCAAGGAGGCCGTGGACGACCGGGTCGCGCTGCGGCTGCGGGACGGCCGCCGACTCGAACCGCTGCCCGCGGAGGAGGCCTGGGCCAGGATCGGCGCACTGGTGGCGGCGTGCAGCGCCGACCTCTGGGCGGACGACCCCGCGCGCCGACCGGGCGGGGCGGGTCAGTAGGACTGGAGCTCGATCAGGTGGCCGTCCGGGTCCCGCAGGTGGGCGCTGCGCAGGTTGGGGCCCCACTGCGGCCGGTCGGTCGGGCCGACGACCGGGGTGCCGCCGTGCCGCAGGCAGAGGGCGAACGCGTCGTCCACGGAGGCCACCCGGAAGACCAGCATCGCGGCGTCCTGGGCGGGGGCGGCCGGGCGTTCGGGCAGGCCGGTGGTGCCCAGGGCGGCTGCCATCGCGGGGCGGTCGAAGAGCACCAGGACGGCCTGCCCGTCGACGTCCCAGTTGGCGTAGGGGCCGTCGGGGGCGCCCTTGACCAGGGCGGCGCCGGTGAGGGGCGGCAGGACCGCCCGGTAGAACCGGAAGCACTCGGCGAAACGGGTCACGAGCAGGCGGGGGTACAGGGCGTCCACGGTCGAAGCTCCCGGGCTCGAGGATTCATCGGGTCGGATCGGTCCGATATTAGTGGGTCGGCACCCACTATAGGGACGGACCCTAGACTGACGCCATGGCCCCCGAACCCCTGCTCCCCGAACCCCTGCTCCCCGAACCCCCGCTGGCCGCCCCCTCCCTGTCCGCTCCCTCCCTGCCGCCGACGCTGCTCGACCTCAGTACCTACCTGCTCTCCCGGATCGGCCGGACGGCACGGGGGCGCCTCGCCGAGCAGCTCGCCGAACACGGCCTGCGGCTCTGGGACATGGCCGTGCTGGCCGCGCTCGCCGACTTCGGGCCGCACGCCCAGCGGGACCTGGTCCAGCGGCTGGGCATCGACCCGAGCGACCTCGCCAAGGTCGCCGACCAGCTGGCCGCCGCCGGGTACGTCGAGCGCGTCCGCGACCCGGCGGACCGGCGGCGGGTCTCGGTGTCGGTCACCGACGCCGGGCGGGCGCTGCTCGCGGAGCTGGACGCCCGGGCGCGCGCGGTGCAGGACGAGGTACTGGCGCCGCTGGACGCGCGGGAGCGGCAGCTGCTGCACGGCCTGCTGCTGCGCGTCCACCAGGGCCAGGGCCAGGGCCAGGGGCCGGGGTCGGGGGAGCGGCGCGGCCTCTGAGGCCCGCTCAGCCGGCCGGCCCGGGGCGGCGGGCACCGGCGAACTCGCCGGCCCAGCGCGGGACGTCGAGGGCGTGCTCGACCCGGGCGACCAGCGTCCCGGTGCGCTCGGCGTGGATCATCGCGCCGTCGCCGACGTGGATGCCGACGTGGTGCAGCGGCGCGTCCGGGCGGGAGAAGAACAGCAGGTCGCCCGGGGCGAGGGCGTCACGCTCCACCGGGGCGCTGCGGTGGAACTGGGCGACGGTGTAGTGCCCGAGCTCGACGGTGCCGTGGCTGGCCCGGTACCAGCAGTAGAGGGACAGGCCGCTGCAGTCGAAGCCGACCGTGCTCTCGCCCAGGCAGACGCCGTCCAGGTAGCCGTTCTCGTCGTCGCAGAAGCCGAGGCTCGCCCCCAGCCGGTCGCCGCCGCCCCAGGCGTACGGCACGTCGAGCTGGGCGGTGGCCACCTCGGCGACCCGGCGGCCCAGGGCGGCGGACGCGACCACGGGGGTATCCGACCGGGCCGTTGATGTCGCCGTCGCCGTCGCGGTCGCCGTCGCGGCCGGGGTGAGGGCCGGGGCGAGCCCCGCCCCGAGTGCCAGGCCCAGCATCCGGCGCCGGCGGACCCCGGAGGCCTCGTCGCGGTACGGCGGTCGGGATTCCATGGGGGACCTCCTGGTGTCGGCGCGGCGTCGACCCGCGCGGGTGGCGGCCACCAGGATTCCGGCCGGGCGGGTCGGCCCGCCATCACCCGCAACGGTGAATCGTGGAAGCAACGGCCCTGTGGTGGACGGGACAGCGCTGGTAAATGGTTTGACGGTTACTCAGGAGAGGCCAACGATGGGCGCAAACGTTCGGCCACGACCCTTCGGAGTGCCCCTTGAACAGCGCAGTCAAGCTGATCCGCAGCTCCCGCCTCACCCCGGCCGTCGACTACGCCTATGCGGCCCTGGTCGAGGCCCCGGCCCGTTCGCTCTGGCTCGCCGGCGCCTGCCCGCTCGACGCCGAGGGGCGGACGGTCGCCGTCGGCGACTACGCGGGCCAGGCGCACCAGGTGATGCGGAACCTGATAACCGCGCTGGAGGACGCGGGTGCCGGGCTGACCGACGTCGCACGGACGACGGTGTACGTGGCCTCCGCCGATCGGGCCGACCTGGTCGCGGTGTGGGACGTGTACCGCGCCTACATGGGGGAGCACGACGCCCCCAGCACGCTGCTGGGTGTGTCGGTGCTCGGCTACCACGACCAGCTGGTGGAGGTGGAGGCGGTGGCCGTCCTGCCGTGACGCCTTCCGGCCCGCGGGTGTCCAAATGAGGAAACCGATCGTTCGGTTTTTCCCCGAATGTGTGATGTGTGGCGCCGGTGCCGCTTTCGATCGTCCGGCGAAGAAGCAGCGGCCCGTAGGCAAAATGCGGAGGATGCGGGCGGGAGGGAAGGAGCGTTTGAGGCGATTCCCCGACATCATCTTGTCGTCCGTAGGCCACCGGTAGCTAAGATACGGGGTGTTTGGTTTTGTTTTCCGGGAGCTCTGGGTGGGGTGGTTGCGGTGGTTCGGCAGGAGCGGGCGGTCCGGACGCGTCGGCTGATCCTGGAGGCGGCGGCGTCGGTCTTCGACGAGTTCGGCTACGAGGGCGCCACCATCGGCGAGGTGGTCGCGCGGGCCGGTGTGACGCGTGGTGCGGTGTATTTCCATTTCGCCTCCAAGCGGGATCTGGCCCAGGGCGTCGTCGAGGAGCAGTTCGTCCAGGACGGTGTGCCGGAACGGGTCTGCAAACTCCAGGAGTTCGTGGACACCGGGATGGTGGTGGCCTATCTGATGCCGCGTGATCCGCTGCTGAGCGCGGGGGCCCGGCTCTCCCTGGGGCAGGACGTCTTCGACGACCTCGGCGGCGGCGCGATCCCCGGCTGGATCAGCCGGCTGGAGGCGCTGCTGGTCGCGGCCGGCGAGCGGGGCGAACTGCTGCCGCACGTCGTCCCGGCCGACACCGCGTGGCTGGTCACGGCGGCGTGGACGGGTGTGCAGATCCAGTCGCAGAAGCTCTCCGGGCGCGCGGACTTGGAGCGGCGGGCCGCCGGGCTGTTCCAGCACCTGATGCCGAGCATCGCGGTGCCGGGTGTGCTCGGTTCGCTGCAGATGGGCCCGGACCGCGGTGCCCAGGTGGTCGCCGAGGTGGCGGCCGCCCGCGCGGCGACGGAGGGCGCCGGGGCGCAGGGTGGGACGCAGGACGGGGCGCGGTCGGCGGCCCGGGCGGTCGCGGATGAGGTCGGTGTGGGCTGACGGTCCGGCACCGGCCGGAAATCGCTGCGGCTGGTGCGGAGTTGACAGGGGCTCGGCGACCCCCTGCTCGCGGGGGCGTCCGGGGGCGTCCGGGGGCGTCCGGGGCCGTCCGGGCGGTTTCCGGGCGGTGATCGGCCGGCTGGCGGCGGGCGCGCAGTGCGGGCGAATTGGTGGCGGCGCGGGATCCATGGGGGTCCGACGCCGCCTTCGGTTTGCCCGCACTCCGCTGCGCGTGGTGGCCGGTTCGTGGCGCAGCGTGGCCGCCGCGCCCGTCTGTCCGAGGCAGGCCGCTCATCCCAAGAAACAAACAGCACGTTCGGTTTTGTATTGACAAACCGCGCGTCCTGTTTTTGACTGGTGACAGTCGCCCTAGGGGTGTCGACCCGGGTGCCAGCCGCGGCGGATCGGCCTGCGGCGTTCCGTGTGATTGGGGTGGTCATCGTGGAAATTAGGGTGCTCGGGGCATTGGACGTCCGGGTGTGCGGGGTGTCGGTGGTGCCATCGGCGCCGAAACCGCGTCAGGTGCTGGGGCTGCTGGCCCTGCGGGCCGACCAGGTGGTGTCGGCCGGGGTGCTGGCCGAGGAGCTGTGGTCGGGCCGCCCGCCGCGCAGCGCACGCACGACGGTGCAGACGTACGTGCTGCAGTTGCGCGACATGATCGACCGGGCGCTCGGGCAGGTCGGCCCGGCGGCAGGGGTCTCCTGCGCCAAGGACGTGCTGGTGACCTCGCCGGGCGGCTACATGCTGAACAGCGGCGGCGGGTTGACGGACGTCCGGGAGTTCGAGCGCCTGGCCGGCATGGGCTACCGGGCCATGGACGGCGACGACCACCCGCTGGCCGCCCGGATGCTCGGCGAGGCGCTCGGCCTGTGGCGCGGTCCGGCCTTCGCCGACATCCCGGCCGGCGGTCAACTCGCCGTCGAGGCCAAGCGGTTGGAGGAGACCCGGCTCTGCGCCCTGGACCAGCGGATCGAGGCCGACCTGCGGCTGGGCCGCCACCGCGTCCTGCTCGCCGAACTCACCGTCCTGGTCGACCGCTACCGCACCCACGAGAGCCTGCACGGCCAGTACATGATCGCCCTGCACCGCTCCGGCCGACGGGGCGAGGCCCTGGAGGCCTACCAGCGCCTGCGCAACACCCTGGTGCGGGAGTTGGGCATGGAGCCGTCCACCGGACTGCGACGGCTCCAGCGCTCCATCCTGCTGGCCGGCCCGGAGCGCCCGGAGCGCCCGGAGCGTTCGGAGCGCGAGGCGGCCGCGACCGCTTCGCCGGAGGCGTCGGTGGCCCGGTTCACCCGGGTCGGCTGAGGACGCGCGGAAGGCGCCGTCGCTGCCGGGGCGCTGCTTCGTGTGTGGTCGGAACGTGCTCGTCGTTGTGAGGGGTGTGGGTCGGGTGGTGCAGGAGAGGTCGGAACGGACACGCGGACGGCTGGTGCAGGCGGGGGCGGTGCTGTTCGACCGCTGCGGCTATGCGGGGGCCACGCTCGGCGAGATCGCCGGTGCCGCAGGAGTGACGAAGGGTGCGCTCTACTTCCACTTCGCGTCCAAGGAGGAGCTGGCACAGGCGGTGTTCCAGCGGGCCGAGCGCTCGCTGCGGGGCGCCTGCGGCGGTCTGCGGGCCACCTCCTCCCCCCTGCAGACGCTGATCGACGTGGGCTACTGGCTGGTCGACGCCCTGGGGTCGGACGCGGTGGTCCGGGCGGCGTTCCGCCTCGGCCGGGAGGGCGGCTGGCAGTCGAGGACCGCCGCGTTCGCTCCCGCCACGTCCGCCCCCGGCGCGCCGGTCGCGGGCGTGCGGGGCTTCCACGGCGTCTGGGCCGGTGTCGTCCGGGAGTTGCTGACGGGTGCCCGGCGTGCCGGCGAGCTGCGCGACCGCTCGGGCGACCCCGGCCCGGAGACCCTGGTGGTGGCGGCCGCCTGCGGGCTGGAGGTCGTCTTCGGCGACGGCTGCCCGGGTGAGGAGCGCGCCCGCCGGGTCGGCGCCCTGTGGGAGTGGCTGCTGCCCTGCCTCGTCCCCCCGGGCTCCTCCGACGCCTACCGGACCAGGCCGCTGGCGCCGCTGCCGGGCTGAGCGGGCGATTCAGGAGCGGACAGGCGGGGCGCCTCGTGCGGCGCGCCCCGCCCGGGGCCGGTCACGCCGTGTGGAGGCGCTCCGCCAGGCCGGCGGCCGTGAAGGCGGCCACCAGGTCGTCGCGGTCCTCCGTGAAGTGGGCCCAGCTGTCGTGGTGGACGAGGACGACCCGGCGGGCGTCGAGGATCGCGGCGGCCTCGGCGGCCTGGGCGCTGTCCAGGACGATGGGCGCGCCGTCGAAGAGGGCGGCGAAGCGGGGGGCCCCGGCGAAGAGGATCGCGGTGTCGACGGGGGCGAAGCGTTCGGCGATCTCCCCCACGGCGAGGAGGGAGGCGTTGTCCCCGCTGACGTAGACGGTGGGCAGCCCTTCCCCGGTCAGGACGAAGCCGACGACCTGGCCGGTGACGGCCTCCACCTGCTCGCGGGCCCCGGGCCCGTGGAGGGCGGGCACGGCGGTCACGGTGAGGGTGCCGCCGCCGGGGCGGTCCAGCGTGACCGACTCCCAGTCGGCCAGTCCCCGGGCCGTGCCGCCGAGGCGCAGGCCGCCGCCGGGGGTGGTGAGGGTGAGCGGGACGTCGGCCAGCAGGGCCCGGCCGGAGTGGTCGAGGTTGTCGGGGTGCTCGTCGTGGGAGAGCAGGACGACGTCGACGCGGCCGGCGTCGGCGGGGCTCCCGGAGGAGGGCGCGGTCTTGGTCAGGAACCGGCCGTCCGGCCGCAGGTAGTCGCCCGGGCCGTCGAAGGTCGGGTCGGTGAGGAAGCGCAGGCCTCCGTACTCGAAGAGGGCGGTCGGGCCGCCGAAGAGGCGGACGGGGAACTGCTCGACGGTCGTGTCGGAAGAAGCCATGGTGAAGCACACCTCACGGTTGAGAGCGGTTTATCCGTGAGGAACGCTAGCCGGTTCTCACGGATGAGCGCAAGCGCTACCATGAGACTCATGACGGACGCCGCGGACACCGCCACCGACGAGACCGCCGTGCCACCCGCGCCGGGCGAGCAGCAGTACCCCTCGCTCGCCCTGGTCAACAGCGCCGTCACGCTGCCCGGCGGACACGTCCTCGACCGCCTCGGCACGCCGGCCGCCGCCGGCCAGTGGCTCCTGGAGCACGGCCTCGCCCCGGCCGGCGCGGGCCTTCAGGAGATGTGCACGGCGCAGGTGCGCTCGATGCGCGAACAGGTCAGGACGCTGTTCGCCGCCCGCGTCGCGGAGCTGCCCGCACCCCCCTCCGCCCTGGCCGCCGTCAACGACGCCCTGACCCGCCTGCCCACGGCCCGGCTGCTGCGGTGGGACGACGGCAGCGGCCCCTACCGCGCGGCCCCCCACCCCACCACCGAGATCGTCGACCACGCCCTGGCCACCCTCGCCGCCGACGCCGCCGACCTGCTCACCGGGCCCGAAGCCGCCCGCCTCACCGCCTGCGGCTCCACCCCGTGCACCCGGTACCTCCTCCGGCACGGCCGGCGGCACTGGTGCTCCACCCGCTGCGGCGACCGCGCCCGCGCGGCCCGCGCCTACGCCCGGCGCACCCGGCCCCAGCCGGACTGACCGGGCCGGCGGCCTCGATCGACGCCCTCGCCGACGGCCCTGGTCGACACCCCTGGCCGGCGCGGGCCGCACCCCCCGGCGCGGTCCGTGCGAGCCGCGTTCGAGCGGGCCGAATGTCAGTGCGGCTCGCCATGATGGCGGTATGAAGGACGCAGCCACCCTGGCCTCCCCTGCCGCCCTGGCCTCCCCGCAGGCCTACGCCGACGCCGTCGCCGCCGCCGTGCGGGCCGCCGCCGCGTACTACGCCGACGGCTCCGCCCCGCTCGGCGACGACGAGTACGACGCCCTGGTGCGGGCGATCGAGGCCTACGAGCACGAGCACCCGGACGAGGCGCTGCCCGAGTCGCCCACCGGCAAGGTGGCCGGCGGCGCGGCGGTCGGCGACGTCCCGCACAGCGCGCCGATGCTCTCCCTCGACAACGTCTTCTCGGCCGAGGAGCTGGAGTCCTGGGCGGCCGGTCTGGAGCGCCGGCTCGGCCGGCCGGTCGCCGCCTGGTGCGTCGAGCCGAAGCTGGACGGCCTCGCCGTCGCCGCCCGCTACCGGGCCGGCCGGCTCACCCAGGTGCTGACCAGGGGCGACGGCCTGGCGGGGGAGGACATCACCGCCGCCGCCGACGCCGTGCTCGGCCTGCCCGCCCGGCTCGCCGAACCGGTCGACGTCGAGCTGCGCGGCGAGGTGCTGCTCACCCACGAGCAGTTCGAGCAGGCCAACGCCGTCCGCACCGCGCACGGCGCCACCCCGTTCGCCCACCCGCGCAGCGGCGCGGCCGGCACCCTGCGCGCCAAGGACCGCGCCTACCGCGTCGAACTCACCTTCTTCGCCTACGACGCCCTCGGCCTGCCCGGCCTCGACCACGCCGACCTGCTCGCCCGGCTCGCCGTCCTCGGCGCCAACACCGCCGCCAGCACCGACGCCGCGCCGCACCGCTGCGCGACCCTCGTCGAGGCGCAGCAGCGGATCGACGAGATCGCCGGCCTGCGCGCCGCACTGCCCTTCGGGATCGACGGCGTGGTGGTGAAGGCGGACGCGGTGGTCGACCAGGAGGCGGCCGGCTCCGGCTCCCGCGCGCCGCGCTGGGCGGTGGCCCGCAAGCTGGCGGCGCAGCACAAGGTCACCCGGCTGCTCGGCGTCGAGTGGAACGTCGGCCGCACCGGGATCATCGCGCCCCGGGCCGTCCTCGAACCGGTGGTGATCGACGGCGTCACCGTCACCTACGCGACCCTGCACAACCCGGCCGACATCGGGCGCCGCGGGCTGATGATCGGCGACCAGGTGTTCGTCTACCGGGCCGGCGACGTGATCCCGCGGGTCGAGGCGCCACTGGTCGACCAGCGCACCGGCGCCGAGCAGCCGATCGCCTTCCCCGAGGTCTGTCCACGTTGCGGCGACGCCATCGACACCTCCGAGCAGCGCTGGCGCTGCGTGCGCGGCCGGGCCTGCCAGGCGGTCGCCTCGGTGGTCTACGCGGCCGGGCGCGACCAGCTCGACATCGAGGGCCTCGGCGGCACCCGCGCCGTCCAGCTGGTCGAGGCCGGGCTGGTCGGCGACCTCGCCGACCTGTTCACCCTCACCCGGGAGCAGCTGCTCACCCTGGAGCGGATGGGCGACACCAGCGCCGACAACCTGCTCGCCGCCATCGAGACCGCCCGCAGCCGCCCGCTGAACCGGGTGTTCTGCGCCCTCGGCATCCGCGGCACCGGCCGGACGATGTCCCGCCGACTCGCCGCGCACTTCGGCAGCATGGCCGCGATCCGTGCCGCCGATGTCGAGGCGCTGGCCGGCGTGGACGGCATCGGGGTCGAGAAGGCCGCCGTGATCGTCGCCGAACTCGCCGACGTGGCACCGCTGTTGGACCGACTCGTGACACAGGGTGTCGGCACCGCGGTGACCGAGCCGACGGCACCCGCCGCCCAGGCCGCGGCCGGCGGCGCGGCGGCCGCGGGCGACACCGCGGCGGGCCCGCTGGCCGGCCCGCTGACAGGCCAGAGCGTGGTCGTCACCGGCAGCATGACCGGAGCCCTCGCCGAGCTCTCCCGCAACGCGATGAACGAGCTGATCGAACGCGCCGGCGGCAAGGCCTCCTCCTCGGTGTCCAAGCGCACCACCCTTCTCGTCGCGGGCGAGAAGGCCGGCTCCAAGCGCGCCAAGGCGGAGGAACTCGGAGTGCCCGTCATGACCCCGGAGGAGTTCGCCGCCCTGGTCGCCGAGCAGCTCGGCTAGCTCCGCCAGGCCGGCCGGGCAGGACCTGGGCCCGGAAGACCAGTTGATCGCCCGCGCCGGGGGTGCGGTAGGGTGGCCGACGCCGTGTATGACCGCGACTCAAGGAGGTGAGCCCCATTACCGGTATGTCCGAGCGGGTGCTCCCGGAGCGCGGCCGTGCGGGCGCGTCGCGCGCGTAGCGCGGACGCGTCGGCGCGGTGCCGGCCCTTGCGGGAGCCCTGACGGAGTCGTTCGTCCTCCTCCCGATTCCCCCAAGGGGTCCTCTTGTCGGTTTTTGCCTCCGCAGCTCTCCGTTCCTCGGTCGTCACCCGGCTGCGCGCCGCCGGTTGCGTGTTCGCCGAGGACGAGGCGCGGATCCTGCTCTCCGCCGCCGCCACACCGGCCGACCTGGCCGTGATGGTCCGCGCCCGGGCCGAGGGCCGGCCGCTGGAACACGTCGTCGGCTGGGCCGAGTTCGCCGGGCTGCGGATCGCCGTCGACCCGGGCGTGTTCGTCCCGCGCCGCCGCAGCGAGTTCCTGGCCGCCACGGCCACCGAGCTCACCGGCCCGGGCGCCGTGGTCGTCGACCTCTGCTGCGGCAGCGGCGCCCTCGGCGCCGCCGTGGCGGCCGCCGCCGCGCACCCGGTCGAGCTCTACGCGGCCGACGTCGACCCGGTCGCCGTCCGCTGTGCCCGCCGCAACCTCACCGGGCCCGGGGCACCGGTCTTCGAGGGCGACCTGTTCGTCGCGCTGCCCGCCGCCCTGCGCGGCCGGATCGACGTCCTGCTCGCCAACGTCCCGTACGTCCCCAGCGCCGACATCGCGCTGCTGCCGCCGGAGGCCCGGCTGCACGAGGCCCGGCCGGCGCTGGACGGCGGCGCCGACGGTCTGGACGTGCTGCGCCGGGTGGCCGTCGAGGCGCCGCACTGGCTGGCCCCGGGCGGGTCGCTGCTGTTCGAGACCAGCGAACGGCAGACCCCGACGGCCCTGGCCGTCGCCCGCGCGGCCGGCCTCGACGCCGCCGACGCCTGGTGCGAGGACCTGGACGCGACGGTCGTCACCGCGACCCTGCGCTGACGGGGCTGCCGCCCGGACCCGCCTCGCCGCCCGCCGCCCGCCTCCCGCCCCGCCCGCCGGTGGCGGGAGCGGGCTCGGCGGTCGGCTGGGCGCTCACAGCTCGCGGATCTCACGCCTGGTCAGCGCGTACCCGAACGCGCCCGTCAGACAGAGCCCGGTCGTCGCGAACACCCCTTGACTCCCGAAGGCGTCCACCGCCGCGCCGGCCGCGATCACCGAGATCGGGAAGACTCCCAGCGCGCAGAAGGTGACGGCCGCCATGACCCGGGCCAGCAAGGCGGGCGGGGTGCTCTTCTGCACGCCGGTGACGACCAGGACGTTGGTCACCGTGCTGGCGCCGCCGGCCACGCAGAGCAGCAGCACGGCGCCGACGAGGCCGACGAACGGCACCAGGCCGATCGCCACACCCATCACCAGTCCGGAGAGCATCGCCGTGCGGCCCCGCGAGCGGACCTCGGTGAGGCCGGCCGCGAACAGGCCGCCGACCAGCGCACCGCCGGTGAACGCGGCCAGCAGCAGGCCCAGCCCGACGGCGCCGGCGTCGAAGCCGTGGGTGGCCAGGGTCGGCAGGGCGACGCGGGTGGCGCCGCCCACCGTCAGGTTCGCGATCACCGTCACCGTCAGCACCGCGCGCAGCAACGGCGATTCCCGCAGCAGGCGCCGGAAGTTCTTCGGCACGGAGGCACGTTCGGAGATCGGGCTGGGTGCTGCGACGAGGCTGCCGCGACCGATCAGCAGCAGCGTCGCCGCCGACACGGCGAAGGTCGCCGCATCCAGGCCCAGGGCGGCGGCCGGGTTCAGCCAGGCGACCAGCGGGCCGGCCAGCGCCGGACCGAGCAGACCGGCGCCGAAGGTGACCGTACTGTTCAGTGCATTGCCCGCGTGCAGGTCCTCGGCGGGCAGCAGGGTCGGGGTGATCGCCCAGGCGGCCGGCAGGAACACCCCTGCTCCGACGCCGACCAGCAGCGCGAGCCCGCCGATCAGCCAGAAGTTCGCCGCCCCGCCGGCGGCGATCGCGCACAGCCCGGCGGTGGCGAGCAGCCGGCCGAGGTCGGCCGCCAGCATCACCCGCCGGGCGCCGAACCGGTCGGCGAGCATCCCGCCGAGCGGGGTGGCGGCCAGCCGTCCCGCGCCGTAGGCGGCGACCACCAGGCTCAGCTGGCGGGCGCCTCCGGCGAGGGAGTAGACCAGCAGCGGCAGGGCGACCACCTGGAACGCGTTGCCGAACTCCGAGGTGCCCTGCCCGATCACCAGCAGCCGGAAGCCCCGCGCGCGCAGGGGCGCGACGCTGATCCGGGGGCGGAACCGCAACAGCCCCGCGGCGCCGCGCGCTCCTGCGCGGCCCGTCCCCGTGCTGCCCGCCCCTGCGCGGCCCGTCCCCGTGCTGCCCGCCCCTGCGCGGCCCGTCCCCGTGCTGCCCGCCCCTGCGCCGCCCGTCCCCGTGCTGCCCGCCCCTGCGCCGCCCGCCCCCGTGCTGTCCGTCCCCGTGTCGCTTGCTCCCGCGCCGCTAGCCATCGAGCGAGACCGGCAGCGACTCCAGGCCGCGCAGCATGATCGTGTTGCGCCAGGGCAGGGTCTCCTCCGCGGCGGCCAGTTCGATCCGCCCGAAGCGCTCCAGCAGGCCGGTCAGTGCGACCTCGCTCTCCAACTTGCCGAGGAAGGAGCCGAGGCACCGGTGCAGGCCCTGCCCGAAGGCCAGGTGGCCCGGATCGCCCCGGTCCAGGATCAGCCGGTCGGGATCGGTGAAGCGGGCCGGGTCCCGGTTGGCCGCGCCGAGCGAGAGCAGCACCAGCTCGTCCGCCGGGATCTCCACGTCGTCGACCATCACGTCGGCGTTCGTGAACCGCAGCGTGGCCATGCTCACCGGAGACTCGTAGCGCAGGAACTCGTCGATCGCGACCGGCATCGCCGCCGGGTTGGCGCGCAACCAGGCGAGCTGGTCGGGGTGGTGGAGCAGCGCCAGGGTCGCGGTGCCGAGCAGGTTGACGGTGGTCTCGTGGCCGCCGATCAGCAGCAGGAAGACCATCGAGAACACCTCCCGCTCGGTGAGTTCACCGGCGTCACAGGCCTGTACCAGGTCGGTCAGGATGTCCGTGCTCGGCGACGCCCGCCGGGCCGTCATCAACTCGCGCAGGTAGTCGTTCAGTTCGGCGGTGGCCTGGTCGAAGGTCATGTCGCCGCCCTGGGTGAGGATCGCCGTCGACCAGGTGCGGAAGGCCTGCATGTCCTCCGGGGGGAAGCCCAGCAGCTCACAGATGATCATGATCGGCAGCGGGAAGGCGAAGTCCGTCACCAGGTCGGCGGTCTCCCGCCCGCGCAGCCCGTCCAGCAGGCCGTCGGCGATGCGCTCGACCAGCGGCCGCATCAGGTCGACCCGCCGGCGGGTGAAGACGCCCTGGATCAGCCGGCGCAGCCGGGTGTGGTCCGGCGGGTCGCTGTTGAGCATGTGGACCACCTCCGAACCGAGCGTCAGGCCGGAGCCCCGCCCGCTCGCGATGGCCTGGCTGCGGCGGACGTCCTGCCCGAAACGCGGGTCCATCAGCGCGGCCCGGACGTCCTGGTAGCGCGTCACCAGGTAGACCGGCAGGCCCTCGCCGAACTCCACGACGGAGACCGCGCCGGCCTCGCGGATCCGGGCGAGCGTGGGGTAGGGGTCGCGGATGAAGGCGGACATCCGCGCGGCGGCGTCGTCGACCGCGGTGGTCATGGATCACTCCTCGGGCTCGAACTCCGGCAACTACACGGTCAGCGACGGGAAGGGCCAGCGGCGCACCCGCATGGGCAGGAACCAGGCGCGGGGGGGGCGTCTTGCGGCCCAGGCGGGCACGGCGAAAATCCTGTTGGCAGGGTCCCGCAACCCACCCACCCCCACCCCCCCCCCCCCCACCCCCCCCCCCCCCCAGCGGCC
>NZ_JBHVWW010000048.1:18430-28442 GCF_042882025.1 Kitasatospora sp. NPDC058243 | reverse complement strand
GGGGGCTGTTCTTGGGGTTTGCGTTTGGGCGGTTGCGGTGGCGGGGGGGGGGGGGGGGGGGGGGGGGTGGGGGGGGGGGGGGGGTGGGGGGGGGGGGTGGGGGGGGAGGGCAGGCCGGCCGCGGCGAAGTCCTGGTGGACGGCGTCCGGCAGCCGGCCGACCTCGACGCCCTCGGCCAGCGCCTCGACCTGCGCCAGGTGGCCCGGCTCGTCGATGGTGAACAGCTCCAGCGTCCCGAACCGGCGGTCGCGCACCTCGACGAAGCCGGGGCCGCGCCGGAAGACGCACTTGCTCGGGTAGTACGTGGCGCGCCAGTCGGCGACGACGTCCTGGGGGCCACCGGTCAACTGCTCGGGCGGGTACAGGTGGTGGAACCGGCGCCGCGCCGCGCAGCCGTCCGTGCAGTCGGCCTGCCAGAGCACGGCAAGCCCCTGCCCGGTCGCCTCGCGCAGCAGCATCAGCGCCCGCGCGGAGGCCGCCGGCGCGTCCGCGCAGAGCCGCACCGGCTCGGTCAGCCGCAGGCAGCGGACCCCGGCGCGGTGCAGTTCGGTGACCTCCGCCTCCGCCGGGCCGGACAGGGTGCGGCGACCGAGCGCGAAGCCCGGCAACTCCCTGGCGGCGGGGTCGTAGTCGAGCCAGAGCTCGACCTCCGGGCCGGCCGCGCGCCAGGAGGCGGCAACGGCCCCTCCAGGATCGGCCCTTCCCGCCACGGTCCTTCCCGCAACGGCCCTTCCCGCATCGGCCATTCCGGCATCGGTCCGTTCAGCCGATCGTGACGGCATCGAGCACCTCCTCGGCGCGAGGGCGGGCGGCGGCGGGGCCGTGCCGGTGCTGCATCCGCATCAGCACCTGGTTGTCGGACTCGACGGCGACCTGGAGGAAGCTGTCCCCGTCGTGGAACAGCAGGCCCAGCGCGGTGAAGCGCTCCAGCACCGGCTCGACCGCCGCCGCGCCGCCGGGGACCTTGGCGGCCAGCGCGGCGGTCGAGCGGGGCTGGTTCAGCAGCCGGAAGGCGGCGAGCTCCACCGGATCGGTCAGCTCGACCACCCGCCAGTCGTACTCGGGGCGGGTGTTGACGAGCGCGATCCGGCCGCCCGCGTCCCGGTAGCTGAGCCGGCTGTCGGGGAACCGCGCGATCCAGGTGTCCACCGCCGCGCTCAGCCGCTCCGCGAGGTCGCCGCCGATCCCGCGTGGTGGCGCGCTGAACACGTAGGCCAGTTCGGCGAGTTCGCTCTGCGGCAGGCGGTAGGTCGCGCCGTACTGGAAGGCCGGCCGGGTGATCGCGAAGCCCAGCTCGGGCCGGTCGAAGTACGGGCTGAACCGCTCGATCGCGATCCGTCCCGCTCCGGTCGGCGGGTCCAGGTGGTGCAGCAGGGGCAGTTGGCGGATCACCGACTCGTAGTCGGCCGGCTGCTCGCCGGGGAAGCCGTAGAGGTAGTTCCAGCTCACCGACACTCCGGCGCTCTGCGCGTCCCGCAGCGCGCGGATGTTCTGGCAGCCCGTCACCCCCTTGTCCATGATCCGCAGGACCCGGGTGCTCAGGCTCTCGATGCCGGGCTGCACCTGGGCCGCGCCCGAGTCGCCGAGGAGCTGGAACTGGTGGCGGCGCAGGTTGGCCTTGATCTCGAAGTGCAGCCGCAGATCGACCGGGAGTTCGGCCAGCGACTTGAGGACGGTGTCGAAGTAGCCCATGTCCAGGATGTTGTCGACCACGTAGACGTCCAACAGCTGGTGGCGTTCGGCGAGCGTGAGCACCTCGGCGAGGAAGTCCGTCGGCGGCTTGGAGCGGAACTCCATCGAGGAGCCGTTGAGCCCGCAGAAGGTGCAGTGGTGCTTCTCGCCCCACCAGCAGCCCCGGGAGCCCTCGACGACCAGCTTGGGATCGACCCAGCCGGCCGCGACGGAGGCGTCGAGCCGCTCGTAGAAGCCGTCGTAGCGGGGCGCCAGGATCGCCGCGGGCGGCAGCGGGCGCCTCGTCATCTCGTTGGCCGTCGACGTTCCGGAGTCGTCCCGCCAGCAGAGCCCGGGGACGGCGGAGAGGTCGCCGCCTGCCAGGAGCGCGGGGAAGGCGGCCTCGCCCTCGCCGCGCACCACGTAGTCCAGGAAGGGGAAGTTGCGGTGCAGCGCGGCGCCCTGCGGACCGTCGCAGTTCGCGCCGCCGAACACCGTGCGCACCTGCGGGCACCGCTGCTTGAGCAGCCTCGCGGCGGCGAGGCTCGCAGTGTTCTGCTGGAAGGTGGTGGTGAAGCCGACCAAGTCCGGTGGGTCGGCGGCGAGTTCGTCGACCAGTCGGGCGATGAACGCGGGGGCGATCGCGCGGGTGGCCCGGGTCAGTGCGATCTCCTGCTTGCTCGCACCGCTGGTGGCCAGGTACTCGAAGTAGGGTGCGAACTCGCCGTCGAGGTCATCGATGTCGCTGTCGTCGCCGTCGCCGTCGATGCCGGCCTCGATGCCGGGGGCCGGGCCGTCGTCACCGTACAGCGCGCCGGCGAACGCCCAGTCGCCCGCGCCCTGGAAGTAGGACTTCTCGGAGAAGTACTGGTAGTCGTCCACGCCGAAACCCGCGGTCTCGGCGGCCCAGTCCACGAAGTCCAGGTTGGCGTACCGCACTTCGACCTGGTGGCCGGCTCGTGCGGCAGCGGTGTGCATGATCCCGAGCGCCAGCGACGGCACGTCGATCGCGCCCCAGGGCATGTGCAGCAGGACGATACGCATGGTGGCCACTTCTGTTGTTCGCCGGCGGTCGGTGAGGTGTCGCTCCGGGGCACCGCAGGCGCCCCGGAGCGACGGTGAATCACTTGCCCTTGGTCTCGGCCTTCGGCTTCGGCTGCCCCTTGAGGGCAGGCGCGACCACTGCGGCCTTGGTGATGTCGAGCGCGAAGGCCTGGACCACCACGGCGCCCCGGTCACGCTCCGGGGTGCTGATCGGGTCGTTCTGAATGCTGCGTCGCTTCATGGCTGTTCACCTCCTTCCACCAGTTCGGCGGGTACCTCGGGGCGGTCGCCCCGGGGTGGCAGGGGGAGCGGTGCCGGCCAGGCGTGCTCGGCGAACCGGACCATCGTGGCCAGCACCGATCGGTGGTCGGCGGTCCGGCGGCTGTAGTGGCCGCCGTCCACCCAGAGCAGCTCGTGCGGCACCGCCAGCCGGCGCAGGTCCGCGGCGTACCGGGCGACCTGGTCGGGTGGGCACCGCTCGTCGGTCCGCGAGGCGACCAGCAGGACGGGCGAGCGGACCTGGTGCACGTACGATCGCGGGTCGGCCGCGCGGTAGCGCTCGGGAACCTCGTCCGGGGTCCCGCCGAAGAGCTGGCGATCGAGCTCGCGCAGTGCGGGGGTGGTGGTGCGGTAGGCGGCGGGGTAGTCCGCGATCGGCTGAGCGGCCATGCCGAGCGACCACAACTCCGGCTGCGCGCCCATCGCGAGCAGGGCCAGGTAGCCGCCCCACGAGAATCCGCACAGGCCGGTGCGCTCCGCGAGCGCCGTACCGTCGGCGACCAGCTCCGCGCGGACGGCGGCCAGGTCCTCGATCTGTGCCAGCCCGACCCGGTGGCCGTACTCGTGCTGCCAGCGGGCGCCGTAGCCGGTGGAGCCGCGGTAGTTGGTGCGCACCACCGCGTAGCCACGGCCGACCAGGGCGTTCACCCGCGGGTCGTAGGAGTCGCGGTCGTGGGTGGCGGGGCCGCCGTGGACCAGGAAGAGGGTCGGCCACGGGCCCTGGCCGGCCGGAGTGCTGACGAAGCTGTGGATCCGCCCGTACGGCCGGGGCGTCCAGCGCCGGCTGCGGGAGGTGTCGCCCTGGTCCGGATCGAGGCCCTGTCCGGGGTGGTGCGCAGTCTCCGTGCCGGGGCGCAGGACCAGCGGGCGGGGCGGTGTCGACTCCCGGCTCCAGACGCAGTGCAAGGTGCCGTCCGGAGCGCAGGACAGGTCGTGGATCGTGCCGCCGGGGGTGCTGATCTCCCGGACGGGCGGGGCCTGTTCCGCCGGTCCTCGGCGCGCGGCCCCCTGCTGCGGCGCCCCTTGCCCCTCCGGCGGGTCGAGGTCGGCGAGGAGCAGTCGGCTCCGCCCGGCCCGCTCGTGCTGGATCAGCACCTCGCGCGGCCCCTGGTACCAGCCGGCCGATATCTGCGAGTCGAACGACAGCCCCGGGTACCTGCGCAGCCCCGTGCCGGCCTGCCAGGTCGCGACGGTGTACTGCTCGTCCTCCTCGACCACCAGCAGCAGCTCCGGTTCGAGTACCGCGAGCGGGTTGAACTCGATCGGCCAGAGCCGCAGTCGGCGGTGCCCGGCGATCCGCAGCGGACCGTCCGCCTGCGCGCCCGTCTGAACGGTCGCCTGACCGTCCGCCTGCGCGCCCGTCGGCCACAGGACCACCGAGTCGTCCCCGTCGGGCCGCCCGCCGAGGGCCAGGAGCCGGCCGTCCGGCGACAGGTCGGCCAGGTTCAGGTACCCCGGCGCCGAACCGATCAGCAGGGCCTGGCCCGCGGGCGGTCCGACGTAGCAGTGCGAGGCGCCGTCGACACCGACGACCACCGCCGCGAGCGCGCCCGTCCGGTCGAAGGCGACGCCGTACGCCCGCCCGCGCGGCACGCCGTGCAGCGCCTCGCCGCCCGCTCCGCCGGCGAACGGCTCGCGCCGCCACCGCCCCTCCCCGGCGTTGTCGGCGTCGAACCACCAGACGGCGTCGCCGTCCGGCTCGATCTCGCTCAGGTGGACGCCCCCCGGCCGGTCGGTGACCACCCGGCGCCGACCCGTCCCCAGGTCCCAGGCCACCGCTTGCCAGCGCTCGTCGACGAGTCGCGTCTCGACCGCGCGGTCGGCCGCCAGGGCGGCGAAGCCGGGGGACTGGAACGCCTGTGTCACGGACCCGGCCCTTTCGGCTCGATGGTGGGAACAGACTGCGCTGAACGTCCCGAGGCCGGTGCACTGGCGTGAAGATCCAGTGAACTGGCGTGAAGAAAAGGCCACTTGTGGAGGATCGCCGCCACTCTAGGGGGGTGCCGTGGCTGCGAACAGACCTTTCGCACAGTTGGCCGAAATGCAGCTGAGGTGAATGCGGGCCGGCAGGGGTGTGGATGTGCCGGGAACGCGCAGCGGGAACGCACAAAGGCCGGCCGTCGCCGACCGCGCGTTGATCGCTTGTCTGCCACGGATTCCTACGGTCGGGCCTTCGGCAAGTTCCGCACCGCTCAAAAGGATTCCCATGATCGACCAAGCCGCGTCGTCGCGCGGTGGCGCACCCTGGATCGGCGACGATCCGCGATTCACCGAGTTGCGCGCCGCCTACCGCAGGTTCGTGTTCCCGGTGACGGCGGCGTTCCTGCTCTGGTTCCTGGCGTACGTACTCTGCTCGGCCTACGCCCGCGGCTTCATGGCGGCCAAGGTCGTCGGGAGCATCAACGTGGCCCTGGTCTTCGGACTGCTGCAGTTCGTCTCGACCTTCGGCATCGCCCTGGCCTACGGCCGGTTCGCCGCCCGGCGGTTGGACCCGCTGGCCGAGGCCCTGCGGAGCACGGCGGCGTCCCGTCCGGCCCCACCGGCCGGACACGCCGACAACCAGGAACTGACGGAGAGCCAGGCATGACACAGCACCTTCCGCTCGCCGCGGCGACGGCGCAGGCGGCATCGCACAAGGGCCTGACCATCGGCCTGTTCGTCGCCCTGGTGGCGGTGACCCTCGTCATCACCCTCTGGGCGCGGCGGAGCACCCAGGGCACCGGCGGCTTCTACACCGGCGGCGGCCAGTTCTCCGCGCTGCAGAACGGGATCGCGATCTCGGGCGACTACCTGTCCGCGGCCTCCTTCCTCGGCATCGCCGGGATCATCGCGCTCTCCGGGTACGACGGCTTCCTCTACTCGATCGGCTTCCTGGTCGCCTGGCTGGTCGCGCTGCTGATGGTCGCCGAACTGCTGCGCAACACCGGTCGGTTCACCATGGCGGACGTGCTGGCCGCGCGGCTGCGCAGCGGTCCGATGCGGACCGCCGCGGGCGTGTCGACCATCGTCGTCTCGATCTTCTACCTGATCGCGCAGATGGTCGGCGCGGCGACGATCGTGGGGCAGCTGCTCGACGTCAAGGGCGCCTCGGCGCAGATCTGGACCATCGTCGGGGTCGGTGCCCTGATGATCGTCTACGTCGTGGTCGGCGGGATGAAGGGCACCACCTGGGTGCAGATCGTCAAGGCGGTGCTGCTGATCGCCGGCGCGGCGATGATGACCCTGTGGGTGCTGGCGAAGTACGGGTTCGACCTCAGCCACCTGCTCGGGGACGCCGCCGCGGCCTCCAAGAAGGGCGACGCCTTTCTTCAGCCCGGCCTGAAGTACGGGGCGACCGACGGCTGGTCGAAGCTCGACCTGGTCAGCCTCGGCGTCGCCCTGGTGCTGGGCACCGCGGCGCTGCCGCATGTGCTGGTCCGCTTCTACACCGTCCCGACCGGCCGCGACGCGCGCAAGTCGGTGAACTGGGCGATCGGCATCATCGGGGTCTTCTACCTGATGACCCTGGTGCTCGGCTTCGGCGCGGCCGCGCTGGTCGGCACGGCGACGATCAAGGAGAAGGATCCGTCCGGCAACACCGCCGCCACCCTGCTGGCCGAGCACCTCGGCGGCGGCGCGGGCACCACCGGCGGCTCCCTGATGCTCGCCTTCATCGCGGCGGTGGCGTTCGCCACCATCCTCGCGGTCGTCGCCGGGCTCACCCTGACCTCGTCGTCGTCGTTCGCCCATGACCTGTACGCCAGCGTGATCCGCAAGGGCAGGGCCACGGAGCGGCAGGAGCTGGTCACGGCGAAGATCGCCGCCGTGGTCATCGGCGCGGTCGCGGTCGCCCTGTCGATCTTCGCCAGGGACCTCAACGTGGCGTTCCTGGTGGCCCTGGCCTTCGCCATCGCGGCCTCGGCCAACCTGCCGGCGATCCTGCTGACGCTGTTCTGGAAGCGCTTCACCACCGTCGGCGCCAAGTGCGGCATCTACGCGGGCCTGGTCAGCTCGATCGGCCTGGTGCTGCTCTCCCCGATCTGCTGGGGCGGCGCGACCGGCACGGTCCACGCCGTGAAGCTGACGGCCGCCCAGGCGAAGGACTGCGGGGTGGAGGCGTCCAGCAAGCAGGTCGGCAACGCCACGGCGCTGATCTCCTGCACCACCACCGCACCGGTGCCGCTGCAGAATCCGGGCATCGTCTCGATCCCGATCGGGTTCGCGGCCGCGGTCCTCGGCTCCCTGGTCGGCAGCCGCCGCCGTCGCGACGAGGAGTCGGACGGGCGCGGCTTCGAGGAGCTTGAGGTCCGCGCGCTCACCGGAGTGGGGCGGTAGAGCGTGGAACCGGGCTCCAACCTCGACGAGTTCCTCTCCGACCTCGCGCGCTACGCCGCCGCGGACGTCCTGACCGCCCAGCTCACGGCGGACACCCTGCGCAAGTACCTGCGGGCCGGACTGATCGTGCCCGACGACCTGTGCGCCGGTGACACGGACGGCTACTCGCAGCGGCTGCTGCATGCCGGACGGACGCACTCCGTGGTGGCCCTGACCTGGCTGCCCGGTCAGTCCACCCCGATCCACGACCACGTCGCCTGGTGCGTGTCCGGTGTGGTGGAGGGCGTCGAGGTGGACGAGGCGTTCCGGCTGTGGCGGCCCTCCCGAACCGGCCGCAGGGTGCTGGTGCCGTCCGGCCGGACCACCTGCTCTCCCGGCCGGGTGCAGCTCCTGGTGCCGCCCGACGAGGACATCCACCGGGTGTCGAACGGCGGCACCGGTCGCGCGGTCTCCCTGCACGTCTACGGCGCCGACATCGCGCTGAACGGGGGCAGCTCGATCAACCGGGTCTTCGGGAACGAGGTCGTGGACCTCCCGCCGGACGGCGCCCGCCTGGTGAGCTGGCGGAGCCCGGAGAGCCTGGCCCCGTGACCGCCCCGTAGCGAACCGACGGGCCGTCCGCCCCGGACGGCCCGTCGGCCACACCCGGGCCCCTGCCCGGTGAGGCGGGCGGGGCCGTACGGCCTGACGTCGGGTTCTGCTGCGGTCGGCCGGGTCGTACCCCGCGATTGGTCCAGACCTATTGACGAGCTGCGCCGCCCCTCCTACGATCCGGTCCGGCACAGCCCCACATGTCCCCACCTCACCCACAGCCGGGCGTCGCGCCCCCACGCGTCGGTCATGTCCATGGCGCTCGGCGGGAAGGGAACGCAGCATGTTCCGTCGAAGGTCGCGTACTCCACGTCCGTCGGGCGAGGTCCGCCCCTGTCCGGATCCCGGCCGCCCCGAAGGCGACCGGACCGGGAGCGAGCCGCTCCGGGCCCCTGGCCCGCAGCCGCGGGCGAGCGTGGAACGCGCAGCGCAGGTGAACCGGACCAGCCGCGCCCAGCGCGGGCCGAGCGTCCTGCGGCGCTCCCTCGCCGGGGTGAGCGCCGTCGCCGTCATCGGCGCCGGCATCGCCGTGGCCGGCTCCGTCACGGCCGGGGCCGCCACCCCCAACCTGGTGGCCAACCCCGGCTTCGAGAACGGGCTCTCCGGCTGGACCTGCTCCGGCGGCTCCGGCGCGGTCGTCAGCAGTCCGGTCCATTCCGGCGCCGCCGCGCTCAAGGCCACGCCGACCGGCCCGGACAGCGCCCAGTGCGCCCAGACCGTCAGCGTGCAGCCCAACTCCCAGTACACGCTGAGCGCCTACGTCCAGGGCAGCTACGTCTACCTGGGCGCCACCGGCACCGGCGCCGGCAGCGACCCGTCCACCTGGACGCCGAGCAGTGCGTCGTACAGCCAGCTCAGCGTTGGCTTCACCACCGGGCCGAACACCACCTCGGTGACCGTCTACCTGCACGGCTGGTACGGGCAGCCCGCGTACTACGCGGACGACGTGTCGCTCACCGGCCCCGGCGGCAGCAGCCCCACACCGACCACCCCGCCGCCCACGACTCCTCCGCCGACCACTCCGCCTCCGACGACTCCTCCGCCGACCACTCCTCCGCCCACCACCCCGCCGCCGACCACCCCGGCGCCGGGCGACACCTGCCCCACGAAGCCCAGGCCGTCGGGCAAGGTCCTCCAGGGCTACTGGGAGAACTGGGACGGCGCCGCGAACGGCGTCCACCCCGGCATGGGCTGGGTCCCCATCACGGACAGCCGGATCGCCGCACACGGCTACAACGTCATCAACGCCGCCTTCCCGGTGATCCTCTCGGACGGCACCGTCCAGTGGCAGGACGGCATGGACGCCAACGTCAAGGTCTCGACCCCCGCCGAGATGTGCCAGGCCAAGGCGGCCGGGGCGACGATCCTGATGTCGATCGGCGGTGCCGCCGCAGGCATCGACCTGAGCTCCAGCACCGTCGCCGACCGGTTCGTGGCGACGGTCGTCCCGATCCTCAAGAAGTACAACTTCGACGGGATCGACATCGACATCGAGACCGGCCTGTCCGGAAGCGGCAGCATCGGCACGCTGTCCGCCTCCCAGGCCAACCTGATGCGCATCATCGACGGCGTACTGGCCCAGATGCCCGCGGGCTTCGGCCTGACGATGGCCCCCGAGACCGCGTACGTGACCGGCGGAAGCGTCACCTACGGCTCGATCTGGGGCGCCTACCTGCCGATCATCAAGAAGTACGCCGACAACGGGCAACTGTGGTGGCTGAACATGCAGTACTACAACGGCAGCATGTACGGCTGCTCCGGTGACTCCTACCAGGCCGGCACCGTGCAGGGCTTCACCGCGCAGACCACCTGCCTGAACAACGGCCTGACCATCCAGGGCACCACCGTCAAGGTGCCCTACGACAAGCAGGTGCCCGGTCTGCCGGCCCAGCCCGGTGCGGGCGGCGGCTACATGGACCCGGGCCTGGTCGGCCAGTCGTGGAACGCGTTCGGCGGTTCGCTGAAGGGGCTCATGACGTGGTCGCTCAACTGGGACGGCTCGAAGGGCTGGAGCTTCGGCGACAACGTGAGGTCCCTCCAAGGCCGTTGATCACCCGCTGATCACTCGCTGACGTCCCGCCGGCTTCCCGTGCACCGGTGCACGGGAAGCCGG
>NZ_JBHVWW010000048.1:8752-18420 GCF_042882025.1 Kitasatospora sp. NPDC058243 | reverse complement strand
GGAGAAGAGATGGGTTCCCTCCAGGGTCCTGGCCCCACCTCCGACTCTTTGCTGCTTTCCCCTCTTTTTCCCGGTCCCCGAGGCACGGGAACTCCGCCGGGACGTCGGGCGTTGCCCGGTCGGGGTGTGCTCAGGAGCGCTGGGCTCAGTAGCGCTGGGCCTTCACCACGACCGGGACCAGGGCCAGATCGGCCGGCTGGCGGCTGAAGGCGATCGGACTGGCCTTCCCGCCCGGGGCCAGGTTCTCGGCGCCGACGATCGCCGAGTCGACGGCGTGGCCCGACGCGTCGGTGAAGTCCACCTGGACCGCGTAGGAAGCGGCCTCGCGGGTGCTGTTGACGATGGTCACGACGGCGGCGTGGAGGCCGCCGGTGGTGGATCGCGGCACGCCGGTCAGGGTGATGTCGGCGGTGGCGTTGCCGGGGCCCTCCACGGTCTTGAGCACCTCGGTCGCCTTCGCCCGGTTCTGCGCGGCCTGCGCGTCCGCCGATGCCTCGAACGCGGAGGCGGCGGCCGCCGCCGAGGCCGAGCGTGCGGCTACCGAGGCCGAGGCCGACTCCAGCGCGGAGGCGAAGGCGGAGGGCGGCTCCCCGGAGAAGCTCGACGGGTTGGGTGCCTCCGACAGCGTCGCCCCCGCCGCGTTCGTCGGCGTCGCGGGCCCGGAGGAGCTCCCGGATGAGCACGACGCCACGAGGAGGACGGCCGTTCCTGCCGCCGCGGCCAGGGCGGCCACTCTCCGCGGCAGCCGGGGGCCGTTGCCCTGGCTGGTGTACAGCGTACGCATCACGCACAACCCTCCGGTCATCCCGTCATCCGTTCGGCCGTCGGTGGGCACATGCAAGCCTGCGGCCGCCCGGTTCGTGCTCTCCATGCTTTGTTCTGCACGCCCGGACCACGAGCGGTGCTGGGCCGTCCGGACGCACGGAGCATTTTCGGCGGGCGGTGGCGGCCGGGCGACCCGCCAGGCCGGCGCCTGCCGACACCGGCAGCAGCCGCCCAGGTGCCCCGCCGCCGAGGAAGGGGACCGCCAGGCCGTGCGCCCGGATGTAGCCCGGTCGGGTTGAGCGGGGAATCGGCCGGTTCCGGGGAGGGTACGGAGTAGCGGACTTCGAAGCGGCGCCGGACACGGCGGAGAAGTCAGGAGAACGCGGACGAGGGCGAGAACGCCGGATTCCGCATCCAACACCCGTAGTTGACGTTCCGTCCCACCGTCGGCGGCCATCGCGCACGGTGTGGGCGGTTGCTGTGTGTCGTCCCCGTCGCGGCCTGTGTCGTGTGCCTGTTCCCCCTTCCCCGCCGTGGCGCCCCCTCTGCTCCCTCCCCACGAAACCGGAGTACTGAATGCGTGTGCGAACGATGCTCGCCGCCTCCCTGGCCTGCGCCCTCCCGATCACCGGACTGACCGCCGCAGGCGGCGCCGCTGCCGCGCAGCCGGTGAACGCGCAGTCCGTGCGGGCGGCGGCGGTCGTTCCCGACGACTGCCCGCCGCCGCCCGACGCCACCGAGTCGCCGATGGCCGGAAAGTATTACTGCTCCCAGGAGAGATTCGGGCCGGCCGCCATCCCGAACGACGAGCCGGCCGCCACGCTGCTGAGGGGGTACCAGCGCTTCGGCGGGCTCAGTGCCAGCCACTTCGTCCAGCTGTACTACGACGCGACGGACAAGCGTTGGGCGTACGCGCCCGACCGTGGCTTCCAGCGGCTCGACGGCAAGCTCGACCAGACGGTGTACACGGTGCCGATCGGGACCAAGCTGATCCGGTTCGGCGACATCCTCAACGGCGGCGGGTACCTCGCCGATCCCGGAACGCCCTTCGTCCAGATGGCGGTGACACCCGACGCCCTCAACGGCGGCTACCACTGCCTGCGAGCCGAGGCGGTGTTCAAGGTGCAGAAGGGGCACGTGGCCGCCTTCTACGGGATGCCCGGCGGAGGCGTGCAGGAGTGGCTCGACCCGAACCTCGCGCCCGCAGGGCTCGAGGGCGGCTACAAGGTCAACAACCTCATCGCCAAGGGCTACCTCAGCGAACTCCCGGCAGAGCGGTGCAACGTCACCCCCACCGGTTCCTGACCGGCAGCAAGCAGAGCGCCGACGGCGGCCTGCGGAGAGGCTGACGGCAACCTCTGGATCGCCCCTGCCCCCGCTGCTGCTGGGGGGTAGGGGCGACTCCGCCGTCCCCGTCGGAGCGGGGAGGTGCGGTCAGAGCAGCCGGTCGCGGTGGCGGGCGGCGGTTTCGCGGACGAGGCGGGCGAAGTTCTCGCGGCTCTGGCGCCGGTGCTGTGCGGCCCGTTCGTCGTCCAGGTCCGCGTCGTCCGGGTGCGCGTCGTCCGGGCCTGCGTCGTCCGGGTCTGCGTCGTCGGTGCCGAGGTGCTCTTCGTCGAGGTCGTCGTACTCGGTGTGGAGGACCCAGCAGCCGTGGATGCCGGCGAGGAGGTCTTCGAGGAGGTCGCGGGCGGGGCGCCTGGGGTCGAGGGGGGTGAGGCGCAGGCCGGTGTCCTCCGGGTCGGTCTCCTCGTCGTCGGTGTAGTCCTCGGTGTAGTCGTCGAGGGCCCCGTCGAGGTCCTCGAGTTGTTCGCGCAGGCCGGCAGGGTCGGGGAGGAGGCCGTCGGCGATGTGGAGGGCGTGGCGGACGAGGCCGGTGACGGCGTCGTGGGGGGTGTGGCCGGCGTCGAGGAGTTCGAGGACGAGGGTGGGGGTCTGGTGCGGGAGGTCCTCGATGTTGTCGGCTTCGAGCAGGACGGCGGTGGCGTCGTGGCCGGAGGCGTCGGCGGCGACCTCGGCCGCGGCGGCGAGCCAGTGCGCGGCCGCGACGGCGGCGGCGGTCGGGTCGATGTCGGAGAAGAGGGCGAGGGAGCCGAAGGGGTTCTGCTCCAGCAGGTGGTCGGCGGCGGCGACCTGGACGGGGGAGGCGTCCTCGCGGCTGAGCAGGACGGCCTGCTGGGCGCGGCCGGTGAGGTTGCCGAGTTCGGCGCTCTCGACGGCGGTGAGTTCGGCGACGGTCTCGGCGAGGACGGCCTTCGTCAACTCGGGTTCGTCGAGGGCGTGCAGGGCGCGGCCGGCCTGGTGGGCGGATTCCAGCAGGGGACTGTAGGAGACGGTGAGCAGGCCGCCGTGGGGCAGGTTCGGCGCGGCCACGGCTTCGGCGACGTCGCTGAAGGTGTCGCGTTCCTGTTCGCGGCGCCAGCCTTCGGTGTCGGGTTCGAGGGAGCCGGCGGCGCTGGCGGGGTGGGTGTAGGTGCGCCAGGCCGCTTCCGACAGGCGGGTCAGTACGCCGGCCAGGCGCAGGAGCGTGGCGCTGGGTGCGTCGGCCGGGAGGGCGGTGATCCGGGTGGCGAGGTCGCCTTCGCCGGTTCCCCAGGTGGCGATGAGCTCGTGCCGGTTCGGGTCGACGCTGTAGCGGGTCATGATGCCTACCTTCGGGGACGCGCGGCTGATTGCTCGGCTGACGGCAATTCTGGCGCATCGTCAGGTGGCGGCGGGCGAAGCCCAGCCCGGGCGCGAGCGCGGGAGCCTCGCGCCCGGTCCCGTTTCACAGCAGCAATCGGCCACGGGTCTCGGGCATCCAGCGGGCCAGGGCCAGGGCGGACGCCGCGCTGATCGCCGCGTACACACCGAACGCCCCGCCGAGCGACAGCTCCTGCACGAGGGGGAGGAACGTGGTCGCCACGACGAAGTCGGTTGCCCAGTGGGCCGCGGTGGCCAGGCTCATCAGGACCCCGCGGGCACCTGCCGGGTAGATCTCGGCGATGTAGACCCAGAAGACGGCGGCAGGGCCCACTGCTCCCGCCATGATGAAGACGCACAGCAGCGCCGCGGTCGGCGCCCCCGTGTGCCCGAGTGGCTGCGCGACCGCGATGCCGACGGCCGCGACCGCCATGACCAGCAGTCCTCCGATCATCGTCTTCCGGCGGCCGACCCGGTCGAGCAGGGCGATGGTGACGACGGTGGCGGCCACGTTGCACAGCCCGACCAGGACGGCTCCCCGGATGCCTCCGGCAGCGGTCATGCCGCTGCCCCCCAGGATGGTCGGCACGTAGTAGATCGCGGTGTTCAGACCGGTCAGATGGACCAGGACGGCGATCGCCAGTCCCAGTGCGACCCAGCGGGGACCGGCCAGCGCGCAGGCCTGCCGGAGGCTCGCGGCGGGGGCGGCGACGGGCCGGGCGACGGTTGCGGTCGCGGAGCCGGCGGTGGGCCGGGTGGCGGTCGCCGTCGCGGGGCGGCCACCGGGTCGGGCGGCTGCGCCGCCAGGGTCGGGCGGAGACAGGCGCCGGGCGGCGCTGGCCGCCCGGGCGGTGTCTCCCCTGGAGTGCAGCCAGTCGGGCGATTCGGGCACCAGGCACATGCCGACCAGCAGCACGCAGGCGGGCAGGAGCCCGAGAGCGAGCATCCAGCGCCAGGCCCCCGAGGGTTCCAGGAGATAGGCCACCACGTAGGACAGCAGGAGCCCGATCGTGATCATGAGTTGGTTCAGTGTGACGAGCGCGCCGCGCCGGGCGGGCGGAGAGATCTCGGAGATGTACAGCGGGACCGCGAACGAGACGGCCCCCAGGGCGAGTCCGACGAGGAACCGCCCGATGAGGAGCGTGGTGGAGCCCGAGGCCGCCGCCGAGGCCGCCGTTCCGAGGGCGTACACGGCTGCGGCGGCGCCGATGACCGGCCGGCGTCCGAACCTGTCCGCCAGCCGCCCGCTGGTGAGGGCGGTGAGCGCCGCGCCGAGGAGGGCGGCCGACACGACCGCCCCCTGCTGCCACGACGACAGGGTGAAGATGTCGGCGACCAGCCACAGGACTCCGGCGATCACCCCGATTCCGTAGCCGAACAGCAGCCCTCCGACGGAGGCGACGCACACGGTCAACAGCCGTGCGGCGCCCGGGGGGACGGGCGCCGTCATGGCGACACCCCTGCGCCGCCGTCGACATGGTCGCAGGACGGGGCCAAGCCCATGGGATGCCCTTCTTCGAAGTGCCGTAGGCAGGGGTGGGGCGAGGCCGGGTCAGGCCGCCGGGAATCCGCCGCCCACGCCGATGACCGACCCCGACCCCGGATACCGAGTCGAGGCGATCACCCGCTTCGCGATCCGGGAGCAGACTACCGGCGTCACCGGCCGACCTGTCGCAACCCGGGCACTCCCCGACGTACCGTCAGAAACGTCTTACGGTCGGATCAACGCGAGGACCTCGTCCCGGAGGTGCTCCATGGTCTCCTGGTCGTGCGCCTCCACGTTGACCCGAAGGACCGGTTCGGTGTTCGAGGGGCGCAGGTTGAACCGAATTCCGCCCGGCAGGCCGACCGTCAGACCGTCGAGCCGGTCCGTGGTCACCCCGGCCCGGTGCCGGTATCGCTCCTCCACCTCCCGGATCGTGGCCGCGACGTCGGCGACGACGCAGTTGAGTTCGCCGGACAGCGCGAACCGGCTGTGCGCGGCGATCACGGCGGACAGCGGCCGGTCCTGTCCACCGAGGGCGGCCAGCACGTGGAGCGCGGCGAGCATGCCGCTGTCGGCACGCCAGAAGTCCCTGAAGAAGTAGTGTCCGGAGTGTTCTCCGCCGAACACCGCGTCGTGCTGCGCCATGAGCGCCTTGACGTGGGAGTGCCCCACGCGGGACCGGAACGGGCGTCCGCCGTGGCGGCGGATGCTCCGCACCGTGGCCTCGGCGGTGATCAGGTTGTACACGACGGCCGAGCCGGGGTGCCGTGCCAGCTCCCGGCCTGCGATCAGGCTGATGACGGCGGACGGTGAGATCGGCTGACCGCCTTCGTCGACGAAGAAGCAGCGGTCGGCGTCACCGTCGAAGGCGAGCCCGATGTCGGCCCCCTGCCTGCGGACCTCGGCCTGGAGGTCGACGAGGTTCCTGGGGTCGATGGGGTTGGCCTCGTGGTGGGGGAACGTGCCGTCGAGTTCGAAGTAGAGCGGGACGAGGTCGACGGGCAGGCCCGCGAAGACCTCCGGGGCGGTCAGGCCGGCCATGCCGTTGCCCGCGTCGGCGACGACCTTGAGGGGCCGGATCCCGGTGAGGTCGACGAGCTGCCGCAGGTGTGCCGCGTACTCCTGGAGGAGTGGTCTTTCCGTACGGGCGCCGCGGGACGCGGCGGGTGTGGCGCGTTCCCCCGCCACGAGCCAGTCGCGGATCCGGCCGAGGCCCGTGTTCTCCCCGAGGGGGGCCGCGCCGCTCAGGCACAGCTTGATGCCGTTGTCCTTCGCGGGGTTGTGGCTGGCGGTGATCATGGCGCCGGGAAGTCCGAGCGATCCACTGGCGTAGTAGAGGTAGTCGGTGGAGCCGAGCCCGGCGTCGATGACGTCGGCACCGGCCCGGCGGGCGCCGTCGCTGAACGCCCGCACCAGCATGGCGGAGGACGGGCGCATGTCTCTGGCCACCACCACCTGCGGGGCGTTGGTGAACCGGATGAACAGGCCGCCGATGCGTTCCGCGACCTCGCCGTCGAGTTCGGCGGGGACTTCCCCGCGGATGTCGTAGGCCTTGACCAGCCGCGCGTAGTCGGACACGGTCACCCCTTCACGAGGCCGAGGTCGGGGCTGCGGACGCCGACTGCCGACGGCGTGCCACGGCCACCCGGTAGCCGTCCAGGGTGTCCGCGACCATCTTCCGGCTGCTGAACTCCCGTTCCGCCGTGGTGCTCGCGTTGGCCGCCAGCTCGGCGGCCAACGCCTCGTCGGTGAGCACCCGCAGTATCCCTGCGGCCAGTGCGGGCGGGTCGGCCGCCGGCACAAGCAGGCCGTCGACGCCGTCGGTGATGACGTCGCTGATGCCGATGACGCGGGTGCCGACGACGGGCTTGCCGGCGCGCATCGCCTCGACCACACTGAACGGCAGTCCCTCCGCCAGGGAGGGCTGGACCACCAGATCCGCCGCGGCGTAGACGGCAGGCATCGCCTCGGCGCCGAAGTCCTGGCGGAGAGTGACCAGTTCTGCCACACCCTCGTGTTCGAGCCGGCCCCACACGCTCTTCTCGTACGCGTAGTCCGAGACCCTCCCCGCCAGGAGCACCCGCACCTCGGGCAACTCCGCCGCGACCAGGGGCAGTGCCGCGGCCAGGTCGAGCTGGGCCTTGCGGGCGGACATCCGGCCCGGGAGGACGATCAGCCGCTGGTCGGGGGCAACGCCGAGTTCGGTGCGCAGTGCGGAGCGCAGGTTCCGGGCCACGTCGTCCGGTGGCGCGTCGGGAACGCCGTTGTGGACGAGCCTGATGCGGTCGGCGGGGGCGCCGAAGCGGGCGGCGCGCTCGGCGAAGAAGCGGCTGGGGACGAAGTGCATGTCGACGGGGAGGGTCTGGTACGACAGGCGGCACCGGCCGCGGCCGAACCGCTCCAGGTCGGGGTTCTGCTCGTGCAGCGAGCACACCAGTGCGGCGTCCGTTTCGAGCGCCACGATGCTCGCGAGGATGAGCGTCTCATGGCTGTTGGCGTGGACGACGTCGAAGCTCTCGCCCTGGAGCACGGCCCCCAGTTCGTCGAGGACGGAGTACTGCATCTGTCGCCATCTCACCTTGTCCCGGGCGTCCACGCGGTCCGCGAAGTCGCGCAGCCGCACGACCCGCCCCGCGTCCTCCTCGCGCTCCCCGGGCAGGTCGTCCAGCCATGACCCGTCGGTCGCGATGACGACGTCGTGGCCGTCGGCCACCAGCCCTTCGCACAACAGCCGCGCATAGGTCTCGGCCCCGCCGTGCAGGGGCTCGTAACTGGAGGTCAGCATCAGGACTTTCATCGGTCCGCCCTTTCGGTGAGCCAGGGAATGAGCCCACGGCCGGCGTCCTCGCCGGCCTCGCGCAGCGAATCGGGAGTGCCCACGTCCCGCCAGTAGCCGGTGAGCCGGTGCGCCCCCACGCGTTCGCCGGCGGCCATCAGTGCGGGGGCGAGCTCCCTGGCGTAGTCGTAGACGACGCCTTCGGGGATGTGCGCGATGATGCGGGGGTCCAGGCAGTACACGCCGGCGCTGATCCAGTGCGTCTCGTCGTCGGGGACGTCGGGCTTCTCCCGGGCGCCGCGGATCCGACCATCGGGGTCGATGTCCAGCACGCCGTAGCGGCGGGCCTGCCGGATCCGCGTACAGGCGAACGTCAGGGCGTAGCCTCCGCGCGTGTGCGCGTCGACGAGCCGTTGGAGCGGCTCGCCCATGATGACGTCGCAGGACGTGACGAGTACGGCGTCGAAGGCGGCGAGTTCCTCGTGGAACAGCCGTAGCGCCCCGGCGGGCCCGGTGAGGCGGGGCTCGGTCCGGGCGTGGACGGGCACCTTCACCGTGGTGCCGTCGAGGAAGCGAAGGACCTGCTCGGCCTGGTAGTGCAGATTGAGGTAGACGTCCGTGACGTCGGTCTCGGCACACCGGTCCAGCAGGTGTCCCAGCAGCGGCCTGCCCGCCAGGGGCAGGAGCGGCTTGGGCGTCTGGGCGGTGAGTGCTCCCATCCGGCTGCCGCGCCCGGCTGCCAGGATCATCCCCGCCAGCCTCATCCCGTCTGCCCCGTCTGCCCCGTCTGCCCGGTCTGACCGGTCTGCCCCGCCTCGGGCGAGGCCTCCGTCGGCAGGGGGCGTGCGGCCAGCCAGGACACGACGGAGTCGACCCCGTCCTCCAGCGTCGTCCGGGCGGTCCAGCCCAGTTGGGCCTGGGCGCGGGAGGGATCCAGGCACCCCCTGCGCACTTCTCCCGCCAGCGGCGGCCCGAAGCGGGGCGGCAGCGAACGGCCGGTCCGCTTCTCGACCGCCTGGTGGATGTCCAGGACCGAACTCTCCCCGCCCTTCCCGATGTTGATCAGACCGTGCCCCTGGTCCATGGCCCGCACGAACGCATCGGCCACATCGCTCACATGCACGTAGTCGCGCGTCTGCAGGCCGTCCCCGTTGATGACACAGGTCTGCCCGGAGAGCATGCGCTGCGCGAAGATGGAGACGACTCCCGCCTCACCGAACGGGGTCTGGCGGGGGCCGAAGACGTTGCCGAGGGCGAGCGCGACGTAGTCCAGGCCGTAGGTCTCGTGGTAGAGGCGCAGATAGTCGACGGCGACGGACTTGGTCAGTCCGTAGAAGGAGCTGGGCACACGGCCCGCGGATTCCTTGATGGGCACCCCGTCCTCACCGGCGGGCCCGTAGATCGTCCCGCCGCTGGAGGCGAACACGACCTTGCGGCTGCGGCTGCGCCGCGCCGCTTCGAGCATCCGGACCAGGCCGATGACGTTGACCTGGGCGTCCAGCAGGGGATCCCGCATCGACACCTTCACGCTGAACTGCGCGGCCAGCAGCAGCAGCACCTCGGGCGCGAAGTCCTCCACCGCGGCCGCGGTGGACTCGTCGACCACGTCGGCCGTGAGAATGCTCAACTCGGGCCAACGGGCCTCGCTCTCGGCGAGATTGGCCCGATCGCCCGTGGAGAAGTCGTCCACCACCAGGACGCGGTGTCCCTGGGCGCACAACCGGTCGACGATGTGCGAGCCGATGAACCCGCCGCCACCCGTGACGACAACCTTGCTCATGCCTTGGTCCCCTCTCGTGGTTCGCGAATGTGTGTCACACCCGGAGCGGCCTGGGCAAGCGTGGGGTCCGCGTTGCCCACACCCCACACGAACCCCTCTTGGTGTGGGCGCGTGCGGTTCGTTCCCCGGGGAAAAAACAAAAGGGCACCGGTTGGGGGTGGCCGCTTCCCCACTCCCCCACC
>NZ_JBHVWW010000048.1:5332-8742 GCF_042882025.1 Kitasatospora sp. NPDC058243 | reverse complement strand
GAGCCCGGGGAACCCCCCACACACGCGGAACAACACTTTTTCTCGTCCTTTTCCCCCCTTTGTTGTTTTGTGAGTGTCCTCCACCCCCACCCCGCCCCGCCCCCCGGCCGGCTCCTCGTTCCCACGCCGCAGCCGGACGTCGTCCTGGAGGATGCGCGGGCCGTCGGCTGCCGGGGACACGACCAGGAGCGCCGCGGTGGCGGCGGCCGTGTCCCCGGTCCGCACGACACGGTCGAGGAAGTGGCCGGGGCGCAACGCCCGAGTGGCCGTGAGTTCCTGTCCCGATGTCTTTTCCGATTTCCGGCCCTCCAGGCCCTTACGCGGCGCCCTTCTTGATGCGGTATCCGACCGCCGTCACGGGGTTGTCGACGAACATGCGGTGAACCGCCGTGTCGTCGAATCCGATGGAGAGAATGTTCTGCCGCTGCTGCTCATAACCGCTCGAACCCGCCGCCACGGCCCCGTCGTCACGCAGCCACAGCGGATTGTGGTCACTCCGGGTCAGTGGTTCCTGGGCCATCGTGGCGACCTCGGTGTGGTCGGTCAGCGCGATGAGGCGGTCCACGCCCAGGTATTCGACGGTGCGCCGGCAGATTTCGAGGTCGACGTGGTACCCGTCGAAGTTGATGCACGGGTACAGGAGGGACTCGCGTGCGGAGCGCAGCATTTCGGCCGGAACAGGGCCGAGCAGTTCCCGGAGGTCGGTCTTGTCCCAGTCGGGATCGAGCACCCGCCGCAGTTCGACTTCGCGGTCGACCCGTTCCTGCGGCGTGCGCCAGGAATGCGTGAAGTTCCGCGGGGTGTCGTTGTACAGATGGTCGGTCAGGACCAGGTACGGGGAGGAGTCGTAGCGGCTGTGCAGGAATTCGAGCACTTCCCGCAGTCGGACGGCACTGCGCTCGGGCGCCTCCCGGTGGAAGTGCCCCACGGCGATCCGGAGCCCCTGCTCGTAGAAGCTGGTGAGCAGGTCGGCGAAGGTGGGGCCGGCGTCGATGCGCTCGTCCAGGGCCATGGCGTCGGGCGCCATCACGATGTAGCGCAGGCCGAGCGGGCCGAGGGACGCGATGACGTCCCACTCCTTCGCCGACGGGAACCACCGTCCGGCCCGCGGTATCCCGCCCTGCGGCCCGAGCAGCGGGCCCTCGATCGCGAAACCGGCGATGTTGGGAACCGCGTTCGCCTGTTCGAGCCGGTGGTACTCCTGGAGGACCTCCACCAGGCGGGGGAGATTCTCCCGGCGCAGGTAGACGGTCGGCAGAATTCCGTACTCACGGGATTCCGCAGCCTTCTGAACCTCGGGGAGGTCCTCGGGCGAGATGGTCGAGAAATCGAAGTCATCGATTCCGTGGAAGTGGTAGAGAAGGGCCTTCACTTTTACCCTCGTTCCGTCTCGGACTATTCCTTGGACGGTTGGATTGGGTGCCGTCTCGACAGATACGGCTATCGACTTCCTGAGGCTTTTCTCATTGTCACGATCGACCTCACGAGTCGTCGCCGGGAGCAGCACGTCCTGCTGCAAACTCCGTGGACTGGCCTGCGGATAGCACGGCAGCGCCAAAAGAACGGAGACTGTACGTACAAGCATCCGTCGCCCGAGGGATGTTGAAAACCAAATCCTCGACAGTGTCCTGAAAGTCACTGCGGCCTGGCGCACCTTGGCGCCTTGACAGTGGTCGTACAATTCGGGGTAAGTATGTGGTGATTGTGTGCTGGCGACGCCGGGCGGCGCGGTTTTCGCCCGAACGCTGTTACGGGTGTTGCCATTGTTCCTCCCCGCCGGATCATGCTTTTCGTGGCCGGGATGACCGGTGGTCCCGCCCTTCGCCGGCGGATTCCGGAACCCGCCTGGTCAGCACCCGTAACAGCCCGTCCGCCGTCAGTGCGCGAGGAGCCGGCGGAGGAAGACGTCCGAGGCGTGGTTGGTGTCGCCGGGGACGAGGGTGCCGTCCTCGGAGGTGAACAGCACGGCGCTGCCGGAGGCGTCGGTGTACGGGTTGTCCGAGGTGCCGGTGCTCGCCGTGCCGTCCTCGGCCGCGCCGGCGAGTTCGACGGCTCCGGTGGCGAGGTCGCGGCGGAACACGTTCTGCCGCCCGCCGTCGACGCCGGGGACGAGGTTGCCGGCGTCGGAGACGAAGTAGACCCAGCGGTCGTCGTAGGACATGGTGCCGCGACCGGCGGAGCCGACCGTGGTGGTGCCGGGCAGCGGGGTGGTCACCCTGGCCACGGTGCCGGTGCGCAGGTCGCGGGTGTAGAGCTCCTGGTGGCGGTTGAGGATCGGCCCGCCGGGCGCGTCGAGGGTGTAGACGGCGTACTGCCCGTCGGGGCTGAGGGTGGCGTCCAGGCCGGTGTTGGCGAGCTGGCCGGCGGGGTCGGTGCTCGCGCCGCTGATCACCCCGGTGTGCTGGTCGAACACGTAGAAGGGGTAGGAGGCGTGCCCGAGGATCGCGGGGGAGTCGCCGTGGTCCGCGTGGTCCCCAGGGGCTGCGGCGGCTGCGGGGGTCTGGGTGGGAGCCGGGAGCAGGTTGTACGCGCGGGACTTGAAGCCGATGACGCGGCCGTCGGCGCTGATCGAGGGCAGGTAGGAGTCGCCGTTGCCCGGCTTGCCGTTCACCCCGAGGGTGACCAGGCGGGTGGTGCCCTCCCGGCGGTCGGTGACGTAGATGTTCTCCTTGCTGAACGTGCCGACCGGCGCGAGGTCGGTCCGGGAGGAGGAGAAGGCCACGAAGCGGCCGTCCCAACTGGCCACCGCGTCACGGGAGATGCGGCCGTCCTGGCCGGTGGCGGCCGGGTCGCTGGCGGTGATCAGCTCGGTGACGCCGTCCCGGAGGTCGCGGAGGTAGACCTCCCCGCCGCTGTTGGCCTTGTGGCCGGGCAGCACGTTGGTGGCCTTGGTGTTGAACGTGACGAAGCGGCCGTCGCCGCTGATCGATGCCTGGGTGGTGGGGGCGTCGAGCTGGGCGCCGTCCGCGCCGACGCTGACGCGTTGGGTGCGGCCGGTGTGCAGGTCCCGGACGAAGACGTCCGTCGCCCCGTTGGTGTCGCCGGGCACCAGGTTGGTCGCGTCCGAGGAGAACAGGGCGTAGCGGCCGTCGGCGCTCAGCCCCAGGGCGGCGGACGCGCCGTCCGGCTGCGCGCCGTCGAGGCCGACGCTCACCCGGGTGATCCCGCCCGTGCGCGGATGCGCTTCGGCCGCTGGTGCGGCGAGGCCGGCCAGCACGGCGGCGAGCAGGGCGCAGCCGCCGCGCAGCAGCCCGCGCCGGGGGTGTGTGGTGGTCATGAGGTGGGTCCTCCCCTTGGTGAGTGACGACGGCGCGGGGGGGGGACCACCTGTGGGGTGGGCAGCTCCCACAACACAGCGGGGAGGAGACCAAACAACAACGGCCCGTGAGCAGCAAGGAATCTCCCTCCAC
>NZ_JBHVWW010000048.1:0-5322 GCF_042882025.1 Kitasatospora sp. NPDC058243 | reverse complement strand
CCAGGAAAGAGCCCCACGTTGGGGTGTCGTGGTTTTAGGGGTGTGTTCCCCCCCTTTGTGAGCGGCCAGCGGCCGGGCCAACCCCGCCTGGGTGGGGGACACTACCCACGCAACTGGCTGGGGAGAGCCAAACGCCCAGCGGTCCGGAGGTCAACGGGCCCGCTTCCGCACTGGCAGATTCTCGCCAACTGACCGAGGGGGAAGGGAGGTTGGATACTGCCGGATGGTCAGTCGACCGCCCAGACCTGGAGGGGTGATCCGGTGTCGGGCTGCTGGGTGGTCCGGGCGCCGTCGGCGGTGGACGCGGTGGTGAGGAGCAGGCCGCTCTTCTGGGAGGTGATCCGGTAGCCGCCGGCGGCGGGGGTGAGCTGCCAGCGCTGGTTGCCGCCGCCGGTGCAGGCCCACTGGATCACCTTGGCGCCGGCGGAGGTGGAGCCGCCGTCGACGTCCATGCACAGGTGGGACTCGCCGTTGGCGATCTGGTAGCCGCCGTCCGCCTGCCGGGTGAGCACCCAGGTCTGGTTCGGGCCGCCGTTGGGGGCCCAGGTGACCAGTTGGGTGCCCTGGGCGGTGGAGTGGCCGGGGTCGTCGAGGGCCTTGCCGGCGGTGGTCAGGGTGTGGGTGCCGTCCAGCGGGGGGTTGGGCACGGTGCCGGTGGCGGTCAGGGTGAGGGTCTGCTCGCCGGGGCCGCGGGTGCCGCCGACGGGGTTGCCGGTGGTGTCGGCCCAACTGCGGGTGGGGGTGGTCTCGGTGGACCGGCTGTTGGTGGCGGAGAGGCCGAGGACGAGTCCGCTGTAGCGGTTGACCAGCTTGAACGCGCCGGTGGCGGTTCCCTCGGCGGACTTCCCGGGGATGACGAACCACTGCTGGCCGACGGTGGGCCCGCCCGGGCCGGCGGCGGTGGCGGTGGGGCGGGCGCCCCAGGCGCGGCCGGCGGTGGCGGTGGAGTCGACGCCGAGCAGGCGGCCGGTGGCGGCGTTGGCGATCCGGTAGGAGCCGTCGCCGTTGGTGGTGAAGCTCCAGGCCTCCAGGGCGGAGCCGGTGCCGGCGGCCAGCGAGGTGGTGGCGGGGCCGCCGGCGACCTGGGCGAGGACCCGGCCGTCGGCGTTGCCGATCCGGTAGGTCTTGCCGGGGTCGACGGGGGGAGCGGCGGGCGCGGTGCCGTCGATCGTCACGTCCACGTACTCGCCGGACGCGCCGTTGGAGCAGCCGAAGGCGCAGTACGAGCGGAAGGTCTTGCCGACGATCGTGGTGTTGGTGCGGTTCGCGCTGTCGAGGAACCAGCGGTACCAGGACGCGGTGTGGTAGCCGCCGGTGTCGCCGATCGGCACCCACTTCTGGCTGGCGAGGTCGGTGGTGGCGTAGTACTGCTGGGGCGCGGAGCCGCTCTGGTCGACGGCCTGCGGTTCGGCGATGTACAGCCCGAGGTAGGCGTTGTAGGTGATGTCCATGACGAACAGCGGTGAGGTGGGGGGCATCGTGCCGGCCGCGACCTGCTGGGCCACGGTGCCGGTGTTCGCCGGGTCGTACTCGTCGCCGACCGGGGTGTAGCCGGTGGGGTGGGCGGAGTCGGCGGGCACCAGGTTGCTCTCCTGGCCGCCGGTGCCGGGCTGCGACCACGCGCCGTCGTACCACTTCTGCCACGAGTCGGGTGCCATCTTGGCGGCGATCGGGGCCCGGGCGACGTGCTCGTGGAAGGCCTTCCAGCTACCGCCCTTGTCGACGATCCGCGAGCCGTAGTAGACGTAGAAGTAGCCCGAGGCGGTGTCGACGAACAGGCGTTGGTCGCCGTCACCGTAGTCGAAGGTCTGGTTCGGGAAGGCCGCGGTGTCGCCCCGCTGGGTGCTGTACGGCGAGGTGATGGCGTGGTCCTTGATGGTCCACGTCCGGCCCTGGTCGCTGGAGACGGCGTAGTCGATGGCGTCGAAGTGGAGGCCGTCGCCGAAGGGTTGCGGGGTGAACTCGTTGTGCACCAGCCCGTACCAGTCGCCGGTGTCCGGGTCGACCCAGATGCCGGAGAGGTCGCAGTAGTTCTTCTGGGCGTAGCCCGACCCGGCGGGCGCGGAGGTCGAGGTCAGGCCGGTGGGGCTGTTGTTGCAGCGCCAGGTGGTGTCGTTGTTGCGGTCCTGGGGGTTGGCGGGGTTGACGGCGTTGCTGAGCGCGCTGGACCGGGTGGCGGAGTCGAAGTCCTTGCCGGTGAAGAAGTCCCAGTACCGCGGGTCGTTCGCGCCGTAGAGCGCGGCGGACTGCTGGAAGTAGAAGGTGCCGTCCTTGTCGGTGTACGGGACGGCGGGGGTGTCGGTGGGGTGGGCGTAGCCGACCGGCTTGCCGACGCTCACGGTGTACGGGGCGGTTGACGGGCCGCCGGCCGGGGCGGCTGACGGTTCGGGGGCGGCCGACGCGGCCGGGGCGAGGCCCGCGCTCAGCGCCAGGAGCGCGGGGGCGAGGACGGCGGCGAGTGCTCTGCGGGGTGGGGCGGACACGAGGTCTCCTTCGGTGCTGCACCGTCGGGGCGGGGGTGGGCGGTGCTGCTCGGGCCCGCCGGTCGTCGTTGGGGGCGCGACCGCCGAGCCCGGCGATGGCATGCAGTATCCGGCCTTCTTGCGCGCAACTGTCAACACCTCTGAGCAACAAATTGCGCAGACGGGTTCCATGGCGTGCTTGAAGATGCTTGAATCTGGCCAGAAAGAAGCAGGTATCAGCAACAATCAAGTGGAGGTGGCCGATGGCGACCCATGTCGAGGCCGAGATCGCCAGCCAGCCGGACTGCTGGCGCCGCGCGGCGGAAGTCGCCGCGGCGGAGTGCACGGCGCTGCCGGAGGCCGGTGAACGGGTCGCGGTGATCGGCTGCGGGACGTCGCTGTTCATGGGCCAGGCGTACGCCGCCATGCGGGAGTCGAGCGGACAGGGCGTCACGGACGCCTTCGCCGCCTCCGAGTTCCCGGGCGTCCGCTCGTACGACCGCGTGATCGCGCTGACCCGCTCCGGCACCACGACCGAGGTCCTGGCCCTGCTGGAGCGGGTGCGCGGAAAGGTCCGCACCGCGGCCGTCACCGCCGACCCGCGGACTCCGGTGATGACCGCGGCCGACGACATCGCCGTGCTGGACTTCGCCGACGAGCGATCCGTGGTGCAGACCAGGTTCGCCACCACGGCGCTCACCCTGCTGCGGGCCCACCTGGGCCTGCACACCGAGGCGGTGGAGGCCGACGGCCGGGCGGCCCTGGCGGAGCCGCTGCCCGAAGGCCTGGTGGACTGCACCCAGTTCACCTTCCTCGGCACCGGCTGGACGGTCGGCCTGGCGAACGAGGCCGGCCTCAAACTGCGCGAGGCCGCGCTCGCCTGGAGCGAGGCGTACCCGGCGATGGAGTACCGGCACGGCCCGATCAGCATCGCCGCGCCGTCCACCGCCACCTGGATGCTGGGCGCCGCACCGGTGGGCCTGGCCGAGCAGGTCCGGGGCACCGGCGCCCGCTGGATCGAGGGCCGGCTCGACCCGCTCGCGGAACTGGTGCGCGTCCACCGGCTGGCCGCCGCGCTGGCCGCCGCGAAGGGCCTGGACCCGGACCGGCCGCGCAACCTGACCCGGTCCGTGGTGCTCGCCGGCTCATGACCGACCAGCCTCGGCTCATGACCGACCAGCCTCGGCCCACGACCGACCGACCTCGGTCCACGACCGGCCGGCGTCAGCCCGTGCCCGACCGGCGTCAGCCCATGACCGGGCAGCGCCTGGTCGTCGCCGTGGACGTCGGCGGCACCGGCATCAAGGCCGCCCTGCTGGACCGGGAGGCGGCCGTCCGGCACCAGGCGTGGCGCGCCACCGGGCGCGAACGGGGCCCGGAGGCCGTCGTGGCCACCGTCGTCGACCTGGTCGAGGACGTGCGGCGGGAGGCCGGGCGGCAGGGCACGGAGGTCGACGCCGTCGGCCTGGCCGTTCCCGGCATCGTCGACGAGGCCACGGGGACGGGCGTCTACTCCGCCACGATCGGTTGGCGGGACGTCCCGTTCCGGGAGCTCGTCGCCGAGCGCACCGGCCTGCCCGTGGCCGTCACCCACGACGTGCGCGCCGGCGGCGTGGCCGAGGCCCGGCTCGGAGCCGGGCGCGGCGAGGAGCGCTTCCTGTTCGTCCCGGTCGGCACGAGCATCGCCGCCGCCGTCATGACCGGCGGCCGCGCCCTGCCCGGCGCGCACCACCGGGCCGGGGAGATCGGCCACCTCGTGGTGCGCCCGGGCGGGGAACCGTGCGCCTGCGGGGCCCGGGGCTGCGCCGAGACCTACGCCTCGGCGGCCGCCGTGGCGCGGCGCTACACCGAGGCCACCGGCCGGCCGGCTCTCGCACCGGAGGTGGCGCGGCTGGCCGCCGAGGGGGACGGGGCGGCCGGCGCCGTCTGGCAGGAGGCGGTCGACGCCCTGGCCGACGCCCTGCTGACGGTCGCCCTGGTGCTGGACCCGCCGCTGGTCGTCCTGGGCGGGGGCCTCGCCCAGTCCGGCGACCTGCTGCTCGCCCCGCTGGCCGCCGCGCTGGCCGCCCGCGCCCGGATCCAGGTCGCGCCGCGCCTGGTGCCCGCCGCGCTCGGGGACCGGGCCGGCTGCCTGGGCGCCGGACTGCGCGCCCTGGACGCGGCGGCCGGCCGCGCGGCCCCGGAAGGGAGCCCGGCGCCGTGATCGTCACCGTGACCCCGAACCCCGCCCTGGACATCACCTACGGCGTGCCGGCGCTGCGCCCGCACACCAGCCACCGGGTGGCCTCCGTCCACGAACAGGCCGGCGGCAAGGGCGTGAACGTGGCCCGGGTGCTGCACGGCCTCGGTCGGCGCACCACCGCCGTCCTGCCGCTCGGCGGGTCCACCGGTGCGGTGCTGCGGGCCGACCTCGACCGGGCCGGCATCGCCTGCCTGGGCGTCCCGCTCGCCGCCGGCACGTCGACCCGGCGCACCGTCGCCGTGGTCGACGCCGTCGACGCCACCGTGCTGAACGAGCCCGGACCGGAGCTCTCCGCCGAGGACTGGACGGCCCTGCGCGCCGCCGTCCGCGGTCTGCTCCCCACCGCCCGGGCCCTGGTGCTGTCCGGGAGCCTGCCGCCGGGCCTGCCGGGCGACGCCTACGCGGACCTGGTCCGCCTCGCCCACGAGTACGGCGTGCCGGTCGTCCTGGACGCCGACGGCGCCGCGCTCACCGGGGCACTGGCGGCCGGGCCCACGGCCGTCAAGCCGAACGCGGTCGAACTGCGCCGCGCCACCGGCATCGCCGACCCGCTCCGTGTGGCACACGCCCTCGGCGACGCCGGCGCCCGGGCGGGGGTCGCCTCGCTCGGCCCCGACG